>NZ_JBNWCL010000005.1:0-218662 GCF_053522445.1 Agrobacterium sp. 22-221-1 | reverse complement strand
CGTGATCGCTGCCGTCAGCGACGTCTTGCCATGGTCAACGTGACCGATCGTGCCAATGTTGACGTGCGGCTTATTGCGCTCAAACTTGCTCTTTGCCATTAGTGGCTCTCCATTCTTGTCCCTTGACGGGAATAATCTTCAAAATTCGGTGGGGCGTACCCCGATCACTTCTGACCGGAGTACTTAGCCTGGATTTCCTGCGCCACGTTCGACGGAACCGGCGAATAGTGGTCGAACGTCATCGAGTACTGTGCACGGCCCTGCGACATGGAGCGCAGGTTGTCGACGTACTTGAACATGTTCGCGAGCGGAACATGCGCGTTGATGACGACGGCGATACCACGGCTTTCCTGGCCCTGGATCTGACCACGACGGGAGTTCAGGTCGCCGATAACGTCACCGACATAGTCTTCCGGCGTTACGACTTCGACCTTCATCATCGGCTCGAGAAGCTGTGCGCCAGCCTTCTTCGCTGCTTCACGGAAGCAGGCACGCGATGCGATTTCGAAGGCGAGAACCGACGAGTCGACATCGTGGAATGCACCGTCGACCAGCGTCGCCTTGACGCCGAGCATCGGGAAGCCAGCCAGCGGACCGGAAGACAGAACGCTTTCGATACCCTTCTGAACGCCCGGGATGTATTCCTTCGGAACAGCACCGCCGACGATCTTGGATTCGAACTTGAAGTCTTCGCCTTCGGGGTTCGGTTCGAAGATGATCTTCACGCGAGCGAACTGACCGGTACCACCGGACTGCTTCTTGTGCGTGTAGTCTTCTTCGTGCTGACGCGTGATGGTTTCGCGGTAGGCAACCTGCGGAGCGCCGACGGTTGCTTCAACCTTGAACTCGCGACGCATACGGTCAACGAGAATGTCGAGGTGAAGTTCGCCCATGCCCGCGATGATCGTCTGACCGGATTCTTCATCCGTCTTGACGCGGAACGAAGGATCTTCAGCAGCCAGACGGTTGAGCGCGAGGCCCATCTTTTCCTGGTCGCCCTTGGTCTTCGGCTCGATCGCGATCTGGATGACCGGCTCGGGGAATTCCATGCGCTCGAGGATAACCGGCTTCAGCGGATCGCAGAGCGTATCGCCAGTGGTGGTTTCCTTGAGGCCAGCCAGAGCAACGATGTCGCCGGCAAAGGCTTCTTCGATGTCTTCACGGCTGTTGGAGTGCATCTGCAGCATACGGCCGACGCGCTCGCGCTTGTCCTTGACCGTGTTGATGACAGACGTACCCTTTTCGAGCTTGCCCGAGTAGATACGTGCGAAGGTCAGCGAACCAACGAAGGGGTCGTTCATGATCTTGAACGCGAGCATGGAAAGCGGCTCGCTGTCGTCGGCATGACGCTCGATTTCGGCTTCGGTCTTGAAGTCGATACCCTTGATCGCCGGAATGTCCAGCGGAGAAGGCAGGTAGTCGACAACGGCGTCGAGAAGCGGCTGAACGCCCTTGTTCTTGAACGCGGTACCGCAGAACATCGGGTGGAACTTCACGTCGATGGTGCCGCGGCGAACGAGCGCACGAATCTTGTCGTTGTCGGGCATGATGCCGTTCAGGTAGTCTTCCATCGCTTCTTCGTCGATCTCGACAACGGTCTCGATCAGCTTTTCGCGATATTCGTCAGCCTTGGCCTTCATGTCTTCCGGGATTTCGACGACGTCCCACTGAGCGCCGAGCGATTCGTCGCGCCAGATGAGTGCGTTCATCTCGATCAGGTCGATAACGCCCTTGAACTCGGTCTCAGCGCCGATCGGCAGCTGCATGACAACGGCGATGGCGCCGAGACGGGTCTTGATCATTTCTACCGAGCGGTAGAAGTCAGCACCGGTCTTGTCCATCTTGTTGCAGAAGATCATGCGCGGAACATGATACTTCTCGGCCTGGCGCCAGACGGTTTCCGTCTGCGGCTCAACACCGGCGTTGGCGTCGAGCAGCGCGATGGCGCCGTCGAGAACGCGCAGCGAACGCTCGACTTCAATGGTGAAGTCGACGTGGCCGGGGGTGTCGATGATGTTGAAGCGGCGCATCTTGCCGTCGCGACCCTTCCAGAAGGTCGTGGTGGCAGCGGAGGTGATGGTGATACCACGCTCCTGCTCCTGCTCCATCCAGTCCATCGTGGCAGCGCCATCGTGAACTTCGCCGATCTTGTGCGACTTACCGGTGTAATAAAGGATACGCTCGGTGGTCGTCGTCTTGCCGGCGTCGATATGCGCCATGATACCGAAATTGCGGTAGTCTTCGATTTTATATTCGCGAGCCATAATGGACTGCCTTTCGATATGCGACCGGTTAAGATTACCAGCGGTAATGCGAGAATGCGCGGTTGGCGTCGGCCATCTTGTGCGTGTCTTCGCGCTTCTTGACAGCGGAACCGCGATTGTTCGCAGCGTCCATGAGTTCGCCGGAAAGGCGATCGACCATGGTCGTTTCGTTGCGCTTGCGGGCGGCCGTGATCAGCCAGCGGATAGCGAGGGCCTGACGGCGCTCGGGGCGAACGTCGACGGGAACCTGATACGTGGCACCACCAACGCGGCGCGAACGCACTTCAACGTGCGGAGCAACGTTGTCGAGGGCGGAGTGGAACACGCCGAGCGGCTCCTGCTTCGTCTTGCCCTGAACGACGTCGAATGCGCCGTAAACGATGCTTTCTGCGACCGACTTCTTGCCGTGAAGCATGATGGCGTTCATGAACTTGGTGACGACCAGATCGCCGAACTTCGGGTCCGGGTTGATCTCACGCTTTTCTGCACTATGGCGACGGGACATATTCTTTGTCTCTCAATGTTATTGACGCTAAACCACGCGGAGAACCTCGCGCAGCGCCGGAATTTGTTTAAACCCGAATTACTTCGGACGCTTCGCACCGTACTTGGAGCGGCGCTGCTTGCGGTTCTTGACGCCCTGGGTATCGAGAACACCGCGGATGATGTGGTAACGCACGCCCGGCAAGTCCTTTACGCGGCCGCCGCGGATCATGACCACGGAGTGTTCCTGAAGGTTGTGACCTTCGCCCGGAATGTAGCCGATGACTTCGAAGCCGTTGGTGAGGCGGATCTTGGCAACCTTACGCAGAGCCGAGTTCGGCTTCTTCGGGGTCGTCGTGTAAACGCGGGTGCAAACACCACGCTTCTGCGGGTTTTCCTGAAGAGCAGGAACCTTGTTGCGCTTTACCTGTGCCTGGCGAGGCTTGCGGATCAGCTGGTTTACGGTAGGCATATAACCATCCCTTGCAAAAACTACTTTAGCCACCCTCACGGGTGGCGGCTATGCCGTTGCCGGCGACGATGCACGCATATATCCTCATGCGCAAAACGTGGCCCGATCCGTTTTCACGGATGGACCACCAAGAGCAGAGGACACCGGATGAGGCGTCTTGCGTGCAACATTCGTGTCTTCTACGTGCAATGGAGACCCGTTTGAGATGATGTTCGGGAAAAAGGTTACCGAACGGCCAGCACCCACAGAGGCTCCGATGGCGGGCGTACTACTGTTTTAGCCAGCTTTCGTCAAGGGTGAATCCACATTTTGCGCCGCCACCCATGGCCGCAAAGCCCACGTCCGGGCCATTTCCAACCCGCTTTAACATAAGTCGGCACAGAAGGCAGCGATTTTGACCTCCACGCTTTGGCTTTTCATAAAATCCGTCTATTGATTCCCCATGGCGGGCCGGAGCGGCTCCGCCATGGGCGGGACCGATTCCCTCGGCCCGCATCACAGCAACGACAGATCAAGGAACCGCGTCATGAGCACCCTCCCCGACAACGACAACGGACGCGACGAGCCGATGGTCTTCATCGTCATCGGCAAGGCCTATGAGACCGACAATTCCGAGGGCATCGACATCCACGTCATCCTGCGGGCGCCGGACGACGATACCGCCGTGCGCGAAACGCTAAACGCGCTTTCCGAGGAAGGTTTCATCGAAGCCGATCTCGACCAGATCGGCATGCTGACCGACGTGCCGGATGAAGAGCCGCACGCCTCCGCCTATCAGGGCGCGCTCGAAGGCGAAGTCGCCATCATCCGCTTCGCCTGAGGCGCAGGTCCGTGGCGGTAAGACGTGTCGTCGCCAACATCGCAACGCCGGACCCCGCGCGGGCTCAGGCGTTCTATGGCGATATTCTCGGCATGACCGTCGCCATGGACCACGGCTGGATCCTGACCTATGCCAGTCCGCTCGAAGCCAGGACGCAGGTCAGCTTCGCAAGCGAAGGCGGCTCCGGCACGGCAGTGCCGGACCTTTCCATCGAGGTCGATAATTTCGAAGAGATCCACGAAAGAATCCTGAAAGCGGGCTTGCCGATCGACTATGGCCCGGTTACCGAGGCCTGGGGCGTGCGCCGGCTGTTTCTGCGCGATCCCTTTGGCAAATTGGTCAATATATTAAGTCACTCATAGATTATATACTTTGAATACAATAGTATTATTTGATTATACGTTGAACAATACCGGAATATGAGGTTTAAATAGTCCCGACACAAGATTCCAGTGACGGGTTGAATACTATATTGTCGGCAGACATTATCGATGACATTTATGAGGCAGCGCTTTTCCCCGATCGTTGGGCACAGGTCATTGCCGCCATCGGCCACCGGCTGGATTTCTGGGGTGGCGCCCTTACCTGGGGCAAGGGTGAAGAAGAAGCCTGGCTTTACACGCCCAATTTCCAGGAACTGATGCAGGCCTTCATGGATGGCGGCTGGAACCGCCGAAACGACCGCCTGACCCGCGCAATCCGTGAGGGGCAATTTTCCTTCGTGCAGGATTTCGATGTCTTCACCCATGATGAATGGGCCGGCCTGCCGATCGTGCGCGATTTCCTGATACCGCGCGGACTGGGATATGGCGCGGCCACCCAGGTTGCGCCGCCCGACCATCCGGCAATGACGGTGCTTTTCGAACGCAAGCTCGATAGCGGCGTCATAGGGCCGGAAACCATGGCGGCGCTCGACCGGCTGAGACCGCATATTGCCCGCAGCCTCACGCTGGCAACCCGGCTGCAACGGCAGAAAGCCGACGCCATGACGCTGGGACTGAACGCCATCGGGGCGCCGGCGGCGGTGCTTCAGGCGAGCGGACGTGTGCTGTCTGCAAACGACATGTTTCTCTCCCTCAGGAAATGTATTTCCACCCGCGCCCACGACAGGATCGTGATTGCCGACGAAAGAGTGAACCGGCTGCTCTATAAGGCGCTTGCCGGGCATAATATCGGTTCGTTCCCGCTGCCGACCGGCGAAGATCGGTCCTGCATCCTCCACGTCATACCGTTGCGCAGGAACGCACTGGATCTGTCCCCGAAAGGCTGCGCCATCGTGCTGATATCGCAACCCATGGGCACCGTCGCCGATGCGACCTCACTGCTAAAGGGGCTCTACGACCTCACCAGGGGCGAGGCCCGTGTGACGCTGGAAATCATGAAGGGGCTTTCGCTTCCCGCCGTGGCGAAGCAATTGCAGATTTCCCACGAAACGGTGCGCAGCAACGCCAAGTCGATCTATGCGAAGACCGGCAGCACCGGCCAGACCGATCTCGTTCGCCGGCTTTCCGTCCTCACCCGTTATAACATCCGCGAACAGGGCTGAGCCCGCCGCACGTGGCTGGAGACGCCGACCAACCGCAAAAGCCACAGGTCCCTGTTCCACATAAACAAAAACGCCCGGATTGCTCCGGGCGTTTTGTTCTGAACTTTGGCGGGGCTTCGCAAAGCCCCTGCCCTTCTCCGCCTTATTCGGCGGCCGGAGCCTGGTCCGTCATGTCCTGCAGCATCTGGTTCGCAGAACCTGCACCGGTGCCCTTGCGGCGTTCCTCGAGAATGAGGTCGTCGCGCGAGGTGGCGATGCGGCGGATCTGCGTCATGGTGCCGCCAGTACCGGCCGGGATGAGGCGGCCGACGATGACGTTTTCCTTGAGGCCCTGCAGCGTGTCCGTCTTGCCGGCAATCGCAGCTTCCGTGAGAACCTTGGTGGTTTCCTGGAAGGATGCGGCCGAGATGAAGGACGGCGTCTGCAGCGAAGCCTTGGTGATGCCGAGCAGGACAGGATCGCCGTAAGCCGGCTTCTTGCCCTCTTCGATCAGACGGTCGTTCATGTCGTCCAGCTCGATACGGTCGACATTGTCGCCGACGATGTACTGGCTGTCGCCCGCATCGGTGATCTCGACCTTCTGCAGCATCTGGCGAACGATCACCTCGATGTGCTTGTCGTTGATCACAACGCCCTGCAGACGGTAGACTTCCTGGATTTCGTTCACGAGGTAGGAAGCCAGAGCCTCCACGCCCTTGATCGCCAGAATGTCGTGCGGTGCCGGGTTACCGTCGAGGATGTATTCACCCTTTTCGATATAGTCGCCTTCCTGAAGATGGAAGGGCTTGCCCTTCGGGATCAGGTATTCGACCGGCTCGACGCCGTCTTCCGCAGGCTCGATCATCACGCGACGCTTGTTCTTGTAGTCGCGGCCGAGACGGATCGTACCATCGATCTCTGCGATGATGGCGTGGTCCTTCGGACGACGGGCTTCGAACAGTTCGGCAACGCGCGGCAGACCGCCGGTGATGTCCTTCGTCTTGGCGCTTTCCAGCGGCGAACGTGCAAGCACGTCACCCTGGGAGACCTTCGCACCCGGCTCGACCGACAGGATGGCGTCGACCGAGAGCTGGAAGCGGGCTTCGCCACCACGGGCAAGCTTCGCAACCGCACCGGAAGCGTCCTTGATGACGATTGCGGGCTTGAGGTCCGAACCGCGCGGCGTCGAACGCCAGTCGATAACCTGACGCTTGGTGATGCCGGTGGATTCGTCGGTGGCTTCCAGAACGGAGAGGCCGTCGACGAGGTCCTCGAAGTGAACGGTACCTTCCACTTCCGTCATCATCGGACGGGTGTAGGGGTCCCACTCTGCAAGACGCTGACCGCGCTTAACCTTGTCGCCGTCGTCAACGAAGATCTTCGAACCATAGGCAACGCGCTGCGAAGACCGCTCCTGGCCACGCTCATCGAGAATGGTGACGGCCATGTTACGGCCCATCGCGATAAGTGCGCCTTCGGAGTTGCGCAGGATGTTGCGGTTCTTGATCGCAATCGTGCCCTCGTAAGAGGCTTCGAGGAACGACTGGTCGACCACGTTCGCCGTACCGCCAAGGTGGAAGGTACGCATGGTAAGCTGCGTGCCCGGTTCACCGATGGACTGTGCGGCGATGACGCCGACGGCTTCGCCCATGTTGACAGGCGTACCGCGTGCAAGGTCACGACCGTAGCAGACGCCGCAGACGCCGATCTGCACTTCGCAGGTCAGAGCCGAACGGATGCGGACGGACTGGATACCGGCCTTCTCGATGGCAGCCACGTCGGCTTCGTCGATCAGCGTACCGGCCTTGACGATGTTTTCGCCGGAAACCGGATGATCGATGTCGTCCAGGGCCGTACGGCCGAGGATACGTGCGCCGAGCGAGGCAACGACCTGACCGGCATCGACGATGGCGGTCATGGTGAGGCCCTTGTCGGTGCCGCAATCCCTGGAGTTGACGATGCAATCCTGCGCGACGTCGACGAGACGACGGGTCAGGTAACCCGAGTTCGCCGTCTTCAGAGCGGTGTCTGCAAGACCCTTACGGGCACCGTGGGTCGAGTTGAAGTACTCGTTAACGGTCAGGCCTTCCTTGAAGTTCGAGATGATCGGCGTCTCGATGATTTCACCCGACGGCTTCGCCATCAGGCCGCGCATGCCGCCCAGCTGACGCATCTGGTTCGGAGAACCACGAGCACCCGAGTGCGACATCATGTAGATGGAGTTCATCGGCTTCTGGCGGCCCGTTTCCGGATCGAACTCGACAGCCTTGATGCGTGCCATCATCTCTTCGGCGACCTTTTCGGTAGCCTTGCCCCAGGCGTCGACAACCTTGTTGTACTTTTCGCCCTGGGTGATGAGACCATCGTTATACTGCTGTTCGTATTCCTTCACGAGAGCTTCGGTGTCGCCGACGATCTTCACCTTGCTGTCCGGAATGACCATGTCGTCCTTGCCGAACGAAATGCCGGCGCGGCAGGCATGGGCAAAGCCGAGCTGCATGATGCGGTCGCAGAAGATGACCGTGTCTTTCTGGCCGCAATGACGGTAGACCGTGTCGATCATCTTGGAGATGTTCTTCTTGGTCATTTCCTGGTTGCAGACGTCGAAAGGCACGTTGACGTTCTTCGGCAGAAGTTCGCCGATGAGCATACGGCCGGGGGTCGTCTCATGGATCTTCGAAACCGGCTTGCCATCGGCATCCACGGTCTTGAAGCGGCCGCGGATCTTGGCATGCAGCGTCACGACCTTGTTTTCAAGCGCGTGATGAAGCTCGCCGATATCCGAGAAGGCCATGCCTTCGCCCGGCTCGTTCTGGTTCATGATCGACAGGTAATACAGGCCGAGAACCATGTCCTGCGAAGGAACGATGATCGGGTGGCCGTTTGCCGGATGCAGGATGTTGTTGGTCGACATCATCAGCACGCGCGCTTCGAGCTGAGCTTCCAGCGAAAGCGGAACGTGGACAGCCATCTGGTCACCGTCGAAGTCGGCGTTGAAGGCCGTGCAGACGAGCGGGTGCAGCTGGATGGCCTTGCCTTCGACCAGCATGGGTTCGAAAGCCTGGATACCCAGACGGTGCAGCGTCGGTGCGCGGTTCAGGAGAACCGGATGCTCGCGGATGACCTCGTCGAGGATATCCCAGACTTCCGGCTTTTCCTTTTCAACCAGCTTCTTGGCCTGCTTGACGGTCGAGGAATAACCCTTGGCGTCGAGGCGGGCATAGATGAACGGCTTGAACAGTTCGAGCGCCATCTTCTTCGGCAGGCCGCACTGGTGCAGCTTCAGTTCCGGACCGGTCACGATGACCGAACGGCCGGAATAGTCGACGCGCTTGCCGAGAAGGTTCTGGCGGAAGCGGCCCTGCTTGCCCTTGAGCATGTCGGAGAGCGACTTCAGCGGACGCTTGTTGGCGCCCGTGATGACGCGACCGCGACGGCCGTTATCGAACAGCGCATCGACGGATTCCTGCAGCATACGCTTTTCGTTGCGGATGATGATACCCGGCGCACGAAGCTCGATCAGGCGCTTCAGACGGTTGTTACGGTTGATGACGCGGCGATAGAGATCGTTGAGGTCGGACGTCGCGAAACGGCCGCCATCCAGCGGAACCAGCGGACGCAGGTCCGGCGGAATGACCGGAACGACCTTCATGATCATCCATTCCGGACGGTTGCCGCTTTCCATGAAGTTCTCGACGATCTTCAGGCGCTTCATCAGCTTCTTCTGCTTCAGGTCAGAAGTCGTTTCAGCAAGCTCGACGCGCAGGTCGCCAGCGATCTTTTCGAGGTTCATCGAAGCCAGCATCTCATAGATGGCTTCAGCGCCGATCATGGCGGTGAACTGGTCTTCGCCAAACTCGTCAACGGCGATCATGTACTCTTCTTCGGACAGAAGCTGGTTCTGCTTCAGCGAAGTGAGGCCCGGTTCCGTGACGATGTAGTTCTCGAAATAGAGAACGCGCTCGACATCCTTCAGCGTCATGTCGAGCAGGGTCGAGATACGCGAGGGAAGCGACTTCAGGAACCAGATATGAGCAACCGGCGCTGCGAGCTCGATATGGCCCATGCGCTCACGGCGAACGCGCGACAGCGTCACTTCGACGCCGCACTTTTCGCAGATGATGCCCTTGTACTTCATGCGCTTGTACTTGCCGCACAGGCACTCATAGTCCTTGATCGGTCCGAAGATGCGCGCGCAGAAGAGACCGTCGCGTTCCGGCTTGAACGTACGGTAGTTGATGGTTTCCGGCTTCTTGATCTCGCCGTAGGACCACGACAGGATTTTTTCCGGCGAAGCGATCGAAATCCGGATGGAATCGAAATGCTGCGCAGGCACCTGAGGATTGAAAAGATTCATGACCTCTTGGTTCATGCCTTGTCTCCTTGAGAGGCTAGCTGCTGCCCCTGTTTGCATCTGGACCGGCTTCTTCCCGGGTCACCGTCCAGAGCTTTAAATACGGATTAACCGCATAATGCGGCGAAAGTGTCCCGAACCGGCCAATACCGTCCGGGAAACCGGCAGGCGCCCTTGAAGGCGCCCGCCTCTATCGTCTTATTCCGCCGCGTCGGGCAGCTGGTCTTCGGGCTGGTTCTCGATCTTCGAGTTTTCCAGTTCGACCGAAAGACCGAGCGACCGCATTTCCTTGACGAGAACGTTGAAGCTCTCCGGAATACCGGCTTCGAAGGTGTCGTCGCCACGGACGATCGCTTCGTAGACCTTGGTGCGGCCCGCCACGTCGTCCGACTTGACGGTGAGCATTTCCTGCAGCGTGTAAGCCGCGCCGTATGCTTCCAGAGCCCAGACTTCCATTTCCCCGAAGCGCTGTCCGCCGAACTGCGCCTTGCCGCCCAGCGGCTGCTGGGTAACGAGCGAATAAGGACCGATCGAGCGAGCGTGGATCTTGTCGTCGACAAGGTGGTTCAGCTTGATCATGTACATGTAGCCGACGGTGACCTTGCGGTCGAACGGCTCACCGGTACGACCGTCGTAAAGGACGGACTGACCGGATTCATGCAGACCTGCCTTCTTCAGCATCGCGGCGACGTCGGGCTCATGCGCACCGTCGAAAACCGGGGTCGCGATGGAAACACCGCGCTTGGCTTCTTCGGCAAGCTTCACCAGCGAGTCGTCATCGAAACGCTGAACCTCGTCATTGGCTTCAGACGCGTAGATTTCCGTCAGCTCGCTGCGAAGCTCGCTGATGTCCATCGTCTTGCGATACTCTTCGAGCATCTCGCCGATCTTCTTGCCCATGCCTGCGCATGCCCATGCGAGGTGGGTTTCGAGGATCTGGCCGACGTTCATGCGCGAAGGCACGCCGAGCGGGTTCAAGCAGATGTCGACATGCGTGCCGTCTTCGAGGAACGGCATGTCCTCGACCGGAACGATACGCGAGACGACGCCCTTGTTACCGTGACGGCCGGCCATCTTGTCGCCCGGCTGGATCTTGCGCTTAACGGCAACGAAGACCTTGACCATCTTCATGACGCCCGGAGGCATTTCATCGCCGCGCTGGACCTTTTCGACCTTGTCCATGAAGCGCTGTTCAAGGCGCGACTTGGATTCGTCGTACTGGCCACGAAGCGCTTCCAGCTCGGACTGAGCCTTTTCGTCTTCGACCGCGAACATCCACCACTGCGAGCGGGGATATTCGGAAACGACGGCGTTGGAAAGCTCGACGCCCTTCTTGAAGCCCTTCGGACCGGCGATGGAAACGTGGCCACGCAGCATGTCGATCAGGCGGCCGTAGACGTTGCGGTCGAGGATCGCCTGCTCGTCGTCGCGGTCCTTTGCCAGACGCTCGATCTCTTCGCGCTCGATAGCCATCGCGCGCTCGTCCTTCTCCACACCGTGACGGTTGAAGACGCGGACTTCAACGACCGTACCGAACGTGCCCGGAGGCATGCGCATGGAGGTGTCGCGAACGTCGGAGGCCTTTTCACCGAAGATGGCGCGCAGAAGCTTTTCTTCCGGCGTCATCGGGCTTTCGCCCTTCGGCGTGATCTTGCCGACGAGGATGTCGCCCGGCTGAACTTCCGCACCGATGTAAACGATACCGGCTTCGTCGAGGTTCTTCAGCGCTTCTTCCGAAACGTTCGGAATGTCGCGCGTGATTTCTTCCGGACCAAGCTTCGTGTCGCGCGCCATCACTTCGAATTCTTCGATGTGGATGGAGGTGAACACGTCGTCGGAAACGATACGCTCCGACATCAGGATCGAGTCTTCGTAGTTGTAGCCGTTCCAGGGCATGAACGCGACGAGCGCGTTGCGGCCGAGAGCCAGATCGCCAAGGTCGGTCGACGGACCGTCCGCGATGATATCGCCCTTGGAGATGTTGTCGCCGACGGAAACCAGCGGACGCTGGTTGACGCAGGTGTTCTGGTTCGAACGCTGGAACTTCTGCAGACGGTAGATATCGACACCGGACTTGCCGGCATCGAGGTCTTCCGTGGCGCGGATAACGATACGGGTCGCATCCACCTGATCGACCACACCGCCACGACGGGCTGCGATGGCAGCGCCGGAGTCACGGGCGACGATCGGCTCCATGCCGGTACCGACGAACGGTGCCTCGGCGCGCAGAAGCGGAACGGCCTGACGCTGCATGTTCGAGCCCATGAGAGCGCGGTTGGCGTCGTCGTTTTCCAGGAACGGAATGAGAGCCGCTGCGACCGAAACGAGCTGCTTCGGCGAAACGTCCATCAGGTTGATGTTGTCGCGCGGTGCGAGCATAACTTCGCCCGAGTGACGGCAGACGACGAACTCTTCCGAGAACGAACCGTCTTCATTGAGCGGCGCGTTGGCCTGCGCGACGTAATACTTGGCCTCTTCCATGGCGGAGAGGTAGATCACGTCGTTGGTCACCTTACCGTCGACGATCTTGCGGTACGGGCTTTCGATGAAGCCGTACTTGTTGACGCGGGCGAAGGTTGCAAGCGAGTTGATCAGACCGATGTTCGGGCCTTCCGGCGTTTCGATCGGGCAAATACGGCCGTAATGGGTCGGGTGAACGTCGCGGACTTCGAAGCCGGCGCGCTCGCGGGTCAGACCGCCCGGTCCAAGAGCCGAAAGACGGCGCTTGTGGGTGATTTCCGAAAGCGGGTTCACCTGGTCCATGAACTGCGACAGCTGCGAGGAACCGAAGAATTCGCGAACGGCGGCTGCTGCCGGCTTCGCGTTGATCAGGTCCTGCGGCATCACGGTGTCGATTTCGATCGAGGACATACGTTCCTTGATCGCACGTTCCATGCGCAGAAGGCCCAGACGATACTGGTTTTCCATCAGTTCGCCGACAGAACGGACACGGCGGTTGCCGAGGTTGTCGATGTCGTCGATTTCGCCCTTGCCGTCGCGCAGTTCGACCAGCATCTTGACGACGGCGAGGATGTCTTCCTTGCGCAGCGTGCGCACGGTGTCTTCCGCATCGAGGTCGAGGCGCATGTTCATCTTGACGCGGCCAACGGCCGACAGATCGTAACGTTCCGCATCGAAGAACAGCGAGTTGAACATCGCTTCCGCCGATTCCATGGTCGGCGGCTCACCAGGACGCATGACGCGGTAGATGTCGAACAGGGCTTCCTGACGGTTCTCGTTCTTGTCCGCAGACAGCGTGTTGCGGATATAGGCGCCAACATTGACGTGATCGATGTTGAGGACCGGAATCTCGTCGAAGCCGGACTGCAGGATGAGGCCGAGGGTCTTCTCGTCGATTTCGTCGCCGGCTTCGAGATAGATTTCACCCGTCTCGTAGTTGACGATGTCTTCGGCCAGATAGTTGCCGTAGAGGTCTTCGTCGGTCGCCTTCAGTGCCTTCAGGCCCTTCTCCGTCAGCTGACGGATCAGGCGCGGGGTCAGCTTCTTGCCACCTTCGACCACGACTTCGCCGGTATCGGCGTCGATCATGTCGGTGATGACCTTGGCGTTCTTCAGCGTCTCGGGCTGGAACGGAATGCGCCAGCCGTCACCGTCGCGCTCATAGGAAGCCTTGGTATAGAAGGTCGACAGAATGTCTTCGCCATCCATGCCAAGCGCCATCAGCAGCGAGGTCACGGGGATCTTGCGGCGACGGTCGATACGCGCATAAACGATGTCCTTGGCGTCGAACTCGATGTCGAGCCAGGAACCGCGATACGGGATGACGCGGGCAGCGAAGAGCAGCTTGCCGGAAGAATGGCTCTTGCCCTTGTCGTGATCGAAGAACACGCCCGGCGAACGGTGCATCTGCGAAACGATGACGCGCTCGGTGCCGTTGACGATGAACGTACCGTTATTGGTCATGAGCGGCATGTCGCCCATGTAGACGGACTGTTCCTTGATGTCCTTGATGGACTTCGCGCCGGTATCTTCATCGATATCGAACACGATGAGGCGCAGCGTCACCTTGAGCGGCGCAGCATAGGTCAGATCGCGCTGACGGCATTCCTCGACGTCGAACTTCGGCGCTTCGAATTCGTAGGACACGAATTCAAGCATGGAGGCGCCGGAAAAATCGGTGATCGGGAATACGGACTTGAATACGGCATTCAATCCCTCGTCGGGACGGCCACCCTTGGGCTCGTCAACCATGAGAAACTGGTCGTACGAAGCCTTCTGAACCTCGATGAGGTTCGGCATTTCCGCTACTTCTGGAATTTTGCCGAAAAACTTGCGTACGCGCCTGCGACCGTTAAACGAAAGGGTCTGAGCCATCGTCGCTCCTTTAAAATTGCATCCGGGCCTGCAACGGACGGGAACCGATGGCCAGTCGATCCCGTCAAGCAATGGGTGTCATCAATCTCGTTCCACATCCCGGATCGATCAGGCCGGATTGCCTAGATGAGCCGGTTCGGAACCATTCTCTTGAAGAACCCATTACCCAAAAGCCATTTTCACGCGGCTTTTGGGTAATGAGTTTTAAAAACGATGACGACGGAAAGGGGCATGAAGCCCCTTCCCGCCAGTAATCGCAAGATTACTTAACGTCGACCTTAGCGCCGGCTTCTTCAAGCTTCTTCTTGAGATCAGCAGCTTCAGCCTTGGAAACAGCTTCCTTGACAGCCTTCGGAGCGCCTTCAACGAGGTCCTTGGCTTCCTTCAGGCCGAGGCCCGTGATAGCGCGGACTTCCTTGATGACGTTGATCTTGTTGGCGCCAGCGTCAACCAGGATCACGTCGAATTCAGTCTTTTCTTCTTCAGCAGCAGCAGCAGCGCCTGCACCGCCAGCAACAGCAGCAACAGCTACCGGAGCAGCAGCGGAAACGCCCCACTTTTCTTCGAGAAGCTTGGACAGTTCTGCAGCTTCCAGAACGGTCAGCGAGGAGAGGTCGTCTACGATCTTTGCGAGATCAGCCATTTTGATAGTTCCTTTTGTTCAGTTCGAACCAGTTTGAATATTTACAGCGAAAAACCGCCTTAAGCGGCTTCGTCCTTCTTGGCGTAAGCCGAGAACACCCGTGCCAGCTGGCTTGCAGGTGCGGCGACAACCGTAGCGACGCGGGTTGCCGGGGCATTGAGAAGGCCCAGCAGCTTTGCGCGCAGCTCGTCCAGCGAAGGCAGGGTCGCAAGCGACTTGACTGCTTCGGCGTTGAGCGTGGTTGCACCCATGGCGCCACCGAGAACAACGACCTTGTCGTTGGTCTTGGCGAAATCCATGACGACTTTCGGAGCGATCATCGGGTCGACGCTGTATGCAATCAGCGTCTGGCCCTTGAAGAGATCTGTCATCCCTTCCGACTCCGTGCCCTGAAGAGCGATCTTGGCCAGGCGGTTCTTCGCGACCTTGACGGTGCCTCCGGCAGCGCGCATCTTCGAACGGAAGTCGTTCATCTGCGCAACGGTGACACCAGCATAGTGGGCCACGACAACCGAACCGGAAGCCTTGAAGACTTCGTTCAGCTCCGTGACGAATTCGCGTTTTTCCGCTCTTTCCACTGTCTGTCTCCAGTAGACGGGAACACAACATGTGAACCCGCCGGGTTTGCCTTTGCCCCAAGGGACCTTTTTACAAAGATCCCGAGCGACGCTCGAGGATCCTGTCCCCCGCTCTGTCGCCGCAAACGGCTTCAGGCACAGGCACACCAGGTTCGAACCGGACAGTCAGGCATTGTTTCGATGCCTCAAATCCAGCCTCACCCGTCTCATGCAGGTTGAATGATTAAGGCCAAGTCCCGAAAGACATAGCCACCCGCAATCTCGGACAGGAGTTCCGGGTTTCCCCGGAAATCTCCGGCTCCTGGGAGCCGGAAATTCTTGTATTCACACTTCCCTTGGGAAGCGCGAGAATTGATTAAGCCGTAACCGACGAAGGGTCGATCTTGACGCCCGGACCCATGGTCGAGGAAATCGCGACGCGCTTGACGTAGTTGCCCTTGGCACCCGTCGGCTTTGCCTTGATGACGGCATCGGCGAAAGCCTTGATGTTTTCTTCAAGAGCCTTGGCGTCGAACGAAGCCTTGCCAACGCCAGCGTGTACGATACCGGCCTTTTCGACGCGGAACTCGACAGCGCCGCCCTTGGACGCCTTGACGGCGCCGGCAACATCCATCGTCACCGTACCGACCTTCGGGTTCGGCATCATGCCACGCGGGCCGAGTACCTTGCCGAGACGGCCGACGAGCGGCATCATGTCCGGGGTCGCGATGCAACGATCGAAGTCGATCTTGCCGCCCTGAACGATTTCAACCAGTTCTTCTGCACCGACAACGTCAGCGCCAGCAGCCGTGGCTTCATCAGCCTTGGCGCCACGGGCGAAAACGGCGACGCGAACGTCACGGCCGGTGCCGTTCGGCAGGTTGACGACGCCACGA
This sequence comes from Agrobacterium sp. 22-221-1, assembly GCF_053522445.1. Taxonomy (NCBI): domain Bacteria; kingdom Pseudomonadati; phylum Pseudomonadota; class Alphaproteobacteria; order Hyphomicrobiales; family Rhizobiaceae; genus Agrobacterium; species Agrobacterium sp. 22-221-1. The sequence continues at coordinate 202,313 of NZ_JBNWCL010000005.1, read as the reverse complement.
ACCATCTGGTCCGCATGGCGCGGGTCAACGCCGAGGTTCATCGAAACTTCAACGGTTTCGTCGAACTTGGCGACAGCACGTTCCTTGACCATCGAAATGGCGTCGGTGAGAACGTAAAGCTTGTTAGGATCCACGCCTTCGCGGATCTTCTGAATGCGCTTTGCTACCTTGGCCATGATCAACCTACCACTTCCAGACCCATGGCGCGGGCAGAGCCCTCAACCATTGCCATTGCGCCTTCGATGTCGGCTGCGTTCAGATCCTTCATCTTGGCTTCAGCGATCGTCTTGACCTGAGCCTTGGTGATGGAGCCGACCTTGGCGCCCTTGCCAGGCGTCTTGGAACCGGAGGTGATCTTTGCTTCCTTCTTCAGCCAGTAGGTCATCGGCGGCTGCTTCATGACGAAGGTGAAGGACTTGTCCTGGTAATAGGTGATGACGACCGGGATCGGCATACCCTTTTCCATTTCCTGCGTGGCGGCATTGAACGCCTTGCAGAATTCCATGATGTTAATGCCACGCTGACCAAGTGCCGGACCAATCGGCGGGGACGGATTGGCCGCCCCGGCCTTTACCTGCAACTTGAGCTGGCCTGCAACTTTCTTAGCCATATCTCTCTGCCTTTCAATTCAAACCGGTTACCCGGCTTCTCTTAAGCCGGATTGCTCCGGCGGCTGCGGTTGCGTGGTGCGGCGCCCTGCCCCGGCTTAAAGAGCCAGTTAGCCTTCCACGCGCTTGGGGCTTCGCCCCGTCAATCAGACCTTCTCGACCTGATTGTATTCCAGCTCGACCGGCGTAGCGCGGCCGAAAATCGACACTTCCACCTTCAGGCGCGAACGCTCTTCATCGACATCCTGAACCACGCCGTTGAACGACGCGAACGGACCGTCGGAAACGCGAACCTGCTCGCCGATCTCGAACGAAACCGAAGACTTCGGACGCTCGACACCTTCCTGAACCTGACCGAGGATACGCTCGGCTTCATAATCGGGAATCGGAACAGGCTTGCTGTCCGAACCGAGGAAACCGGTAACCTTCGGCGTGTTCTTGATGAGGTGATAGGCCTCATCCGTCAGGTTGGCGCGCACCAGCACGTAACCTGGAAAAAACTTGCGCTCGCTATCGACCTTGCGGCCGCGACGCACCTCGACCACCTTTTCGGTCGGCACGAGGATTTTCTCGAAAAGATGATCCAGACCCTTCTGACGGGCCTTTTCCTCGATCGACTCGGCGACCTTCTTTTCGAAATTCGAATATGCGTGAACGATATACCAGCGCGCTGCCATTTTTATTCTCCGTTCGATCCTTCCACCGGGCCTTTGACCGTGCCGTTACCGGCCTACGTTCAGCACCAGGCTGAGCAGCCAGCCGATGAGCTGATCCGCAGCAAAGAAGAACAGAGCCGCAAAAATGACCATCACCAGCACCATAGCCGTCGAAATCATGGTCTCGCGGCGCGACGGCCAAGTGATTTTTGACGCTTCGGCGCGAACCTGCTGCAGAAACGTAAACGGATTGGTTTTGGATGCCATTGACTGCCCACGCAATTACGGCGCGTAAAGCCGATACTGATCAGCCCCACGCACCGCGTGTCTGTTTTGACCCTACATAAACACCGATTCCCTTTTTAACAAGAGGAAATCGACATTCCGCGAAATTCGCCGGAAATCCGGCACCCATCTGCCATGCAGCGAGGACCCGCGCTTGCGAATGGAAAGTGGCAGGGGCAGAGGGGCTCGAACCCCCGACCTGCGGTTTTGGAGACCGCCGCTCTACCAACTGAGCTATACCCCTTGATCACCTGAACCGGCCGCGAAATCGCTTGGCCAATTCGGTATGCGCTCCTTTAAGGTGCAGGGAAAAGAATGGCAAGTGTGTTTTTTGTTTTTTCACATTGTCTGGCAAAATACCCCGGCACACCCCGCCCACGGGATACATCGTTCAATTCGCTGATCTTCCCCGCATTTCACAGGAACGCCCATGAGCATCTATCTCGTCCGTCACGGCCAGACCGAATTCAACGCCGTACGCCGCTGGCAGGGTCAGGTCGATTCGCCTTTGACGGAACTGGGGCGACAACAGGCGATACGCATGGGCCGCAGGCTCGCCGCGCTGATCGAAACCGATGAAGTCCATATTTTCTCCAGCCCGCTCGGCAGGGCGAGACAGACCTGCGAGATCGTCGCAGGCGAAATCGGCATGATCGACGGCATCACCCTCGATCCCGGCCTGATGGAGATCGGCATGGGCGTATGGGACGGCATGACGGATTACGAGATCGACTATGAATATCCCGGCATGCGCGACGGGCTGGATCGATACGAATGGTTCTTCCACGCGCCGGGCGGTGAGACGTTCGAAAGAATGACAAGCCGGGTGGCCCGCAGCCTGGAGATCATTCAGCAGAGACAGGCGCGCGATGCGATCGTCATCTGCCACGGCATCACCAGCCGCCTGTTGCGCGGCGTCTATGCGAACCTTCCAAAGGAGGAAGCATTGCGCCTTGATGTGCCGCAGGACGCATTCTTCCATCTCAAGGATGGCGACATCGTCCGCATCGACTGCTGAGAGTCCGTTTGGAAACTCGGCGGCGGAGAGCCGGCAGGTGATTTTTGTGTCTGGCAAGAAGAAGATCGAAGGCGATATCCGATGATATCGTCAAGATTTTCGACGCAGCCAGGCGCAAAAAGCATCGCCGGATCGACCCGTCCGACGTTTTCAAACGGACTCTGACCCTTTCAGGCAATAAAAAACCCCGCTGTTTCCAGCGGGGTTTTCTCAAATCCCTTGCGGGAAAAGATTACTCGACGATCGAGGCAACGATGCCGGCGCCGACGGTACGGCCGCCTTCGCGGATAGCGAAGCGCAGCTTTTCTTCCATCGCGATCGGAACAATCAGCTCGACGTCAACGGTAACGTTGTCGCCAGGCATAACCATTTCCGTGCCTTCCGGAAGCGTAACGATGCCCGTTACGTCCGTCGTGCGGAAGTAGAACTGCGGACGGTAGTTCGTGAAGAACGGCGTATGACGGCCGCCTTCTTCCTTCGTCAGGATGTAGGCTTCGGCCTTGAACTTCTTGTGCGGCTTCACAGAACCCGGCTTGCACAGGATCTGACCACGCTCGACGCCGTCACGGTTAACACCGCGAACCAGTGCACCGATGTTGTCGCCGGCCTGGCCCTGGTCGAGCAGCTTGCGGAACATTTCAACGCCGGTAACCGTCGTCTTCGAGGTCGGACGGATGCCGACGATTTCGACTTCTTCACCGACCTTGACGATACCGCGCTCAACGCGACCCGTCACAACCGTACCACGGCCAGAGATCGAGAACACGTCTTCGATCGGCATCAGGAACGGCTGGTCGATCGGACGCTCAGGCGTCGGGATGTAGGCGTCAACCGCAGCCATCAGCTCGCGGATCGCGTCTTCACCGATCTTCTTGTCAGAGTCTTCAAGAGCGGCAAGTGCCGAACCCTTGATGATCGGAATATCGTCGCCCGGGAAGTCGTAGGACGACAGAAGTTCGCGAACTTCAAGCTCGACGAGCTCGAGAAGCTCAGCGTCGTCAACCTGGTCGACCTTGTTGAGGAACACAACGATCGCCGGAACGCCAACCTGACGGGCAAGCAGGATGTGCTCGCGGGTCTGCGGCATCGGGCCGTCGGCTGCCGAGCAAACCAGGATCGCGCCGTCCATCTGGGCAGCACCGGTGATCATGTTCTTCACGTAGTCGGCGTGGCCGGGGCAGTCGACGTGCGCGTAGTGACGGGCAGGCGTTTCGTATTCAACGTGCGCCGTCGAAATCGTGATACCACGGGCCTTTTCTTCAGGCGCGGCGTCGATCTGGTCATACGCCTTGAATTCGCCGAAGAACTTCGTGATCGCTGCCGTCAGCGACGTCTTGCCATGGTCAACGTGACCGATCGTGCCAATGTTGACGTGCGGCTTATTGCGCTCAAACTTGCTCTTTGCCATGTGAATTGCTTCCTGTGAACGTGAAGTAGTTTCCCCGGCGTACCGGTTTGGTGTCGCCGTTTAAGGCTTTGTAAGCGAATGCGCAAGACTTAATTGTGAAAGCGTCTTCGCGCGCGCCCTAAGCGTGCCTTGAGGCCCGTATATGGTATCTGATTTGCGACATTCAAACCCTCGCGAGGGCGAAGCGGGCATCCGCCCGACGACCCCTCCTCCGGAATGGCCGATCACTAAATAAGATATTTCTATCACAACTTCTTTACCTGCACCGGCATGATGGCTTAAGGACATTTCATCGCCGGGGGGAGACGGGCGACTGGAATCCGGCGCGAGCGCGCCATCCCAAGCCATATCTCGATCCGTCGCTTCCCTCGCGACCTCTCTATCCGTTTCAGGACCATCCCATGGAAATCTTCACAGCCGCCGGTTTCACGGCATTCTTACAGGTCATCGCAATCGACCTCGTGCTGGCGGGCGACAACGCCATCGTCATCGGCCTTGCCGCCGCCGGTCTGCCCGCTCACCTTCGCCGCAAGGCGATCCTGGTCGGCATCATCGCCGCCACGGTTCTGCGCATCGGCTTTGCCGCCGTCACCGTGCAGCTTCTCGCCATTGTCGGCCTGCAATTGTTCGGCGGCCTGCTGCTCGCCTGGGTGTGCTGGAAGATGTGGGTCGAACTGCGTGAGGCCGCAGGCTCCATCGAAGACGAGGTGACGGACGAAGAGGCCGACCTGACCAAGGGGCACAAGACCTTCTTCCAGGCCGCGACACAGATCGTCATCGCCGATGTTTCCATGTCGCTGGATAACGTCCTTGCCGTCGCCGGCGCCGCACAGGAACATGTGACGGTGCTCATCATCGGCCTCGTCGTTTCGATTGCGCTCATGGGCCTTGCCGCCAACTTCGTCGCCAAGCTGCTACACCGCTATCGCTGGATTTCCTATCTCGGCCTGATGGTCATCATCTATGTCGCCCTCAACATGCTGTATCACGGCACGCTCGAGGTTCTGCCCTATCTCCAGCCCTATCTGAGCTGAAACAGCTAGCAGAAACACTTCTCCAGAAGGCCCGGAAACGCCAGTTTCCGGGCCTTTTTCATGGCCTGCGCCCATCAGGTCCCCTCACCCGATATGCCGTCGCAGGACAGGAAGAATCAATCGCCGCGCTTGCTGCAACATCGGGAGAGGACAGGGAAATCGTGAATTTTCGCCGATGGATTCTGACAATTGAGGTCAGCCACGGGCAAGCCTAGGGAGCTAGTCAATAAGTCATAATAATAAAAAGAAAGGTAAAGCTGCCAATGGCTTATGACTGGAGCGGCGGTCGTACCCGCCGCCTTCGCAGGGTGAGGCTCGGCGTTGTCGCCAGCTCTCTTATCCTGCTGGCGCTTCTTGCGTCGCTCGTTCTTGGCTGAACGCGCCGCGCGCGCACTCCCGCGCTGACCGGCGGCATGGCAAGGTTTTCAAAAAACCGCCCTGCCGCCGCTCCTTTGAGGCAAAGCTCCCGACGATCAGGATTTCTTCGCTTCCACGCAATGAACCGGCTTTTTCATCTCCGGATCCGCCATCAGATCGTAAAGATCCGCCTCCTCGCCCTTCGACCACCAGACATAAATGCCGCCCTGATATTTCGCGCCCGAGCCGGAAATGACATTTGCGGCAACGGTGACGCCATCCTTCAGTCCCAGCCGCACGAGGCTGATCTCACCGGCATTGAAATAGACGGCCTCCACCTTGTCGGCGGCGCATTGATAGACGGTCTCGACCTTTTCGACCGTCGTGTCATTCGGAAGCGGAATCACCAGCTCTTCAGCCATGGCGCCGGTAGCGACCGACATGGAGAAAGCTGCAAGGCATGTCGCGGCGACGGATTTTTTCATGATGACCCTTTCCTGATTTCACCGAACCATAAGGTCACGCCAGCAAAGCCGAAATGGGGCGGCCGCCTCTCACCATATCAAATTTTCGGGAATATCGGCCTTGCAGCCATCTGACGGTTTTATCGTCGCACAGGCCTTGCGGCACTTTCATTCAGGCCGGCAAGCTGTGATAAAACCTATCGAAACAGCCAATAAACGACGCCAAGGATCACCGTCCACATCAGCAGCGATATGGCCAGCACGGTGAGATAGTTTCGAAATCGTCTGGTCATCCGCCCACATTGCCGGCGAGCCGTCATCGGACAGCCGCAGCCGTTGAATTGCTTGATGCGGATCAAGCCGCAGGGTCAAGTCTTTCTATCAAGAGACTGAATCGCAAGCCATTCGCAGATTTTACCCGCCCGAAAACAGGGTTGCCCCATACGGCGCGTTTCCATCCATCAAGGAACGGACTCATCCGCGATCAGGTCCTGATCGCGGACAAGAAGCGATATCCGCATCTGCCGGCGAATGGCGGCAAGGAAAAAAGGGGGCAAGGGCAAACGATCGCGGCCGAATCGACTCACGCGTTATCCGAAACCATGTCGGATAACGCGCCAGTGCCGGAGGTAATCCGCCCCTGCCTGTCTCAGCTCTTCAGGGCCGTGTTGCAAAGGCTCCAGTAGCCGCCGCCCTTCTGGATCCATTTCAGATCGCCGAGCGTGCCGTCATTCTTGTTCTTGTGATAGGAGTCGACACAGGTTTTCAGGCGGGCCTTTGCGGGCGTCTCGCTTGAATATTTCTTATCGACAGCACTCGGGAAAGCGACGCCCTTCGGGGCCTTTGTCGTCGCCTTTGCGGGTTCTTTTTCGGTGGTGGCCGCGACCTGCTTGTCGTCGGCCGCATCCTCAGCTGCCGCCTCGCTGCCGCAGAACTTGGCGCGATAGTCGTTCCACTTGACGTCCTTGGCCGACCCGTCGGCTTTCGCCGCCTGATATTTCACGCTGCACTCCTTCATGGTGAGTGCGGCTGCGGGGGAGACAAACGCCGCCGATGCCAGCAGCGCAAAGGATGAGAGAATGACAACCCTGTTAAACATTGAAGACTCCCGTTTGCATGATTGCCGGCCGACTATCTGACCGGATTTTCCGCTTGTCAACGAGCAGTGCGAAAGGACGGGAGGTTGAATTGACAGAAAAAAGTGCGGGGGCCGACAAGACATTCTTGCAGCAGAGGCCGCATCTTCAAATCTCGCTGTCTGAACTTCACGCCAGTTCGCCTGCCCGAAGAATCATGTGTTCGCGGCACGTCAACCCCGTCAAGGAACGAATTCCCTAAATTTTCGTTATCATCTCGAACGAATAACGAGGATTTATCGATGTTGAGGATGCCGAAGACCATCTCCGCGCTCGCTCTTGGCGTCGCATTGTCTGCCGCTTTTGTTGTACCGGTCCAAGCGCTGAGCCTCATACAGCCAGCACAACCGTCGCAGGAAAAAGCGCACCCCGCCTACCCGGCATCGGCCTTTGCCGCGGGGACCTCCGAAGAGGGCGCTTCAAACGCATATGTCTTGTCTCAGGCAGAAATCAGCCACATAAAATGGTGCGCGGCGCGTTACACATCCTACCACCCGACTGACAATAGCTATATGGCGTCCGGTGGTGCGCGTATGCAATGCCATTCTCCGTATTGACGGTATTGTCTATTTCGACCCGCGCCTATGGCAATTCACCGGCTGGCAGGCACCACACAAAGCCGAAGCGAAGTTACTGCTAAGAAAATCACCGGCACCATGACTGGCGATGGATGGCGGGTTGCATTCATTCCCCATTTCGGCTTTCACCATTCAGCCACGGCATCTCCACCGGCGAGACGAAGAACGTGATTCCATGAACGTCGTCTTTCCAGACAAGATAGGCCGACATGGAGCACGCCGCCGGCAGAAATCCGATATGGGGTTCGACGAGAAAACGACCTTCCGAACCGACGCGACGTCCCGCATCGAGCGCCTCCCAATAAAAATCCTCAAATTCCTGAAGGTCGGCAAGGCGGGAACGCCGAAGAGAGCGTTCCTTTTCTTTGCAGAAGACGGTCGCCAATTTGATCCTGTAGTCGTTACATGGCGTTAGCGTATCCCACTGAACCTCGAGCGTATCGATGCCGTAGGCAAATAGACTGGTTTTCATGTTCACCTTTACTCAGCGCAAAGTAGCGTAGATTGCCGGCGCAACGGCCAGAAAAACCGATCCGGATGTTATGACGCCCAGGACCATACATTCACACAGAAACCGTGCTATCGACCGTCGCCGCGCCGGGACCCGTATTTTTGATGACATTTCGTAGAACCCAGATTTTAATATGATCCGACTTGAGGCGGCCTCGGTCAGTGCGTTGTTTTTCGGCGATAGAAGACGTCTCCAACTTCCAGACGCTCCTCCCCGGTCAAGGACCGAATCTCGTCAGCGCTGGCCTTGCCTTCCATCCTCGCAAAACGCAGCGCCGCTTCCTTGTCGATGAAAAGCCCGCCCACGAGACCGAGTTTGTCGGAAACGAGCCAGCAGCCTGTCCGGTTTTGACCTACGGTGAAGCGAAAGCCGTTTCGCCGCTTCGTTTCAGACACTTTCAGTTTTCGTTGCATGATCGAGTCCTCTTGCAGAAATCCAATGTCGGTTGGTCGAACCTGGCAGTCAGTTATTGAACGGACTGCATGATCAGTGACACGGCCAGCAGCAGTCCGCCTATGACCGCCAGAAGGCGGAAAAACATTGAGGCATCGGCGGAAGCTTTACGTCTGGCTGGCCGGACCTGCGAATGGGCTTTATCTGACGCCATTCTCCTGCGCAGTTCCGACTGTAATCGATAATAAAGACCAAGGGGCTGGCTCATTTCCAAGACTCCAAAAAAGCGATTGGCAGGTTGTGATGGGAAATCAGTTATTGGCGGGAAAGGGCGGAACGCTGGTCGTTGGAATTGTCCGCCGCCCATCCATCGGCACGGGCAACCCTTGCTTCGGAGATCAGGCTGGTTTGCCTGGCGCTGGTCGCAATTCCCCGCATTGACCTCAGCGCGAGCAGAATGCCTTCGGCTGTCTCACCGGCAACACCGGTCAAGGGCAGCCGAACCCCGTCGTTGATACCTCGAAGGCACGACAGGGCGGACTTCAGGACAGCAGACTGGCTCTCATGCGCAAATGCCTTCATGAGCGATTGCAGCTTCCGATGCATCTGACGTGCCTGTTCCAGATCGCCACGCCTGATCGCGCGGTGCATGAAGACCACGGCAGACGGGCATATGTTTGCCACCGCCGATATCGAACCATCGCAACCTGCGATTCTTTCGAAGGACACGCTGTCGTCTTCCATGAAGTGGCGAGCAGCGTTTTCGAGGCTCCTGCCTTTGCCAATGATCTCCAAGGATGAATCCCAGGTTTCGCCGACAACACCAATCACAGAGGGCACCTGCAGGAGAAGACGAAGCGTCTCCGGCTTGAGTTCGACACCCGCATGATATGGGTCGTTATGAATGACAATCGGTATAGTCGTTGCTGCCGCAACCTCTCCAAAATGCTGGATGATCCCCTTCTGACCCGGGCGGTTGTAGTAAGGCTGCACAATCAGCGCGACATCCGCGCCAAGTTGCTCAGCCTCCAAGGTTCTCTGGCGTGTCGTCTCCGTGCTGCAAGTGCCCGTCGCAGCGATGATTGGAATACGGCCTCTGGAAATGTGCACGGCGCGGCTTATCAGGCTCCGGCGTTCCACGGCCGACAAGGTTGGTCCTTCGCCGATAAGCGAGTTAACCACCAGTCCTTCAACGCCCTCTTCTATCTGCCATTCCACGAGGTGATCGAAGGCGGCGTAGTCCACTTGTCCTTTGAGGAATGGGGTCACGAGAGGCGTCATCACGCCGCCGGGCAAAAGCCTTTTCATTGTCATATCAATGACCCTTCCTTTTTTGTGAGATCCGGGAATTGTGCAGTCTCTTCGAAAGCGTGAGGAGTGCCAGGAACAGAGCGCCTTCCAAATCCTCATGGAGCGCGGTCGACTTTCTGAGCGATCCTCCCAGCATGACGGAGGTGGAACAAAACCAGCCTCGATTGGTACGGCGCAGTGCCTCGAGACTTACAGGCGGGTTTTGAGCGGATATCGCCAGCAATAGCGCATCGAAAATTGCGTTGGCCTGGAGCAAAGCCCGAAAACGCTTGCCGACGGAATGATCCGGCGAACAAAGCTCAGGCAGCGCGCCCTTCATGAAACACCAAATGTGCTCTTCACGAACTTTCGAACCACTTAGGATGCGATTTTGGAGGTTGGCGGTATCTGGACAATCGTGTTGCATCGGAGTTGCTTCATCTGAACATACTCCACCCTAGTGCCGATCATCATAGGATTTCGATTGGCCTTCGCCGTCTAAAAAATAAAGAAACCATAAAAACGGCTGCGGCCATCCGGTCCAGCCGTCTCCAATGCCGGGCACCGGCGTTGTTTCCGGCGACCTTGGCGAAATGTTGTGATTTTATCCGCAGAGATTGCTGGATATGACTGCGTACCGTTGCACGGCTTTATGCGCGCGAGGCAAAACACTGAAAATCAGTAATTATGATCTTTTTGGGAAAGACACTGGAGCGGGTAGCGGGAATCGAACCCGCGTATTCAGCTTGGAAGGCTGCTGCTCTACCATTGAGCTATACCCGCGGTGGTGATTTCGATCCGTGCAGAATGGTGGAGGGAGTTGGATTTGAACCAACGTAGGCGTAGCCAACGGATTTACAGTCCGTCCCCTTTAACCACTCGGGCATCCCTCCAGCTTTCTGCTAGGATCGAGCGACCAAGCTCTTCAGATTTCGCTGCGGCGAAGCGCCGTTGCGTCGTCTGTGGCGCGTATATGACGGCCTCGTTCGTTTCTGTCAACACGCCCTTTCACGAATTTTCGGGAAAAAATTCAAACCTCTTTACGGCCCTGTGGATTATCGCGGGGGCTGGTGCGCGCCTCCCGGCGGAGATATAAGGCGCCATGAGCAAAGACGATCCCAAGAACAAATCCACCCGCGACACGCACTATGCCAACCTGCGCCGCGCCGTGCGCGACGCCAAGCGCGAGCGCGGCGAAATTCCGACCCCGCAGCAACCGAAGCGCAAGAACCGCGGCGCGGACGACTGGAAGCCGCCGCAGCTTGCGCCCGATCAGGTGCATCTTTACGGCCTGCATACCGTGCGTGCGGCACTCGCCAATCCCGAACGGCAGATCGTCAAGCTCTCCGTCACCCAGAACGCCTTTGCGCGTCTCGATATCGGCGAGGCCGATGCCCAGCCCTTCCCGGTCGAGATGGTTTCGCCGCAGGATATCGACCGTGTGCTCGGCCCCGAGGCCATCCATCAGGGCGTGATGCTGGAAACCCGGCCGCTGCCGGTCAAGCGTCTCGGCGCGCTGAAGGACAGCCCGCTCATCCTCGTGCTCGATCAGGTCACCGATCCGCACAATGTCGGCGCCATCATGCGCTCCGCGGTCGCCTTCAACGCCGGCGCCGTCATCACCACCATGCGCCACAGCCCGACGGAGTCGGGCGTGCTGGCGAAATCGGCTTCCGGCGCGCTGGAACTCATTCCCTATATCCAGATCACCAATCTGGCCGATGCGCTGGGCGAACTGCACAAGCTCGGCTTCTTCTCCGTCGGTCTGGATTCCGAAGGCCCCGCACCCATCGAGCAGACGTTCAGCGGTGATAAAATCGCGCTGGTGCTGGGCGCCGAAGGCAAGGGCCTGCGCCAGAAAACGCGCGAAACCGTCTCGGCGCTCGCCCGTCTCGATATGCCCGGCGAGATCAAATCGCTCAACGTTTCGAATGCGGCAGCCATCGCCCTTTATGCAACGCAGCAATTTCTGGGCAAAGCGTCGTCCTGACGCTTCGCCTTCCTTGCGAAATCGCAAAGCGCAACGCATGCTGCGCCTTTGTCATTCGCACGGAGCAAATCTCAACATGACCGACCAGACCATCAAACCGACCGGTGAGCTGACGCTCAGAACGCTCGCCATGCCGGCCGACGCCAATCCGGCCGGCGATATTTTCGGCGGCTGGGTCATGTCGCAGATGGACTTGGCGAGCGGTATCCGTGCAGCGGAGCGTTCCCGCTGTCGCGTGGTCACCGCGGCGGTCAAGGAAATGGCCTTCGAACTGCCGGTGAAGATCGGCGACACGCTGTCCATCTATACCGATATCGCCCGCGTTGGCCGCACCTCCATCACGCTGACGGTAGAAGCCTGGGCGCAGCGGTCGCGTTATGACAAGCTGGAAAAAGTCACCGCCGGAACCTTCATCATGGTGGCGATGGACGAAAACGGACAACCCACGCCCATTCCGGCAGCGGAATAAGCGCGCTGCGGCGCTGGGCTCCAGCGCCGCTCTCCATTTAGGGTATATCCGGCAAGCCACGTCAGCCCACCCGCATTGCCGGATCATTCTTCGCGGAAAAGCCGAGATTGTGGGAACGCGGCGCAATAGACGCCGATATTGGCTTTGAACCGCTCCGCAAAATGCAGGGTGAATGAATTGTCGAGCGGAAACGGGCTTTGCAGCACCTGCCACGGCAGTTGCTTGAAGAGACCAGACTGGCCGTATTTCGGCAGGATGTTGATCGCGAAACTGCCCTGCTCATAGGCTGCTCCCGCCCACCGCGCATCCCTGCACCGCCAGCCGTTCTCGTGCTTTTCCCATTGGTCGGGCTGATACAGTGCCGCCCATTCAACCATAAGGTCCAGCGCAATGATCCCCTTGCACATGAATACGCCTGCATTGAAGGGACTGCGCCAGACAGGATTGTCGGATGCGTAGATGAAAACTTCATCGCCAGCGAAAAACCGGGTGACCGGCATCGCAAGATCGTGGACGACCGCATCGGTATCCAACCACAATACGATATCGTAGCCGGATCTCAGATAAAACATCACGACATGGGGCTTCGCCCAAAATGGCGGAATGTCCATCCTCAATTGGTTGACGAAAAAGTGCTCATAACCGTGCTGTCTTGCATAGTGCGAATTGCGGACGATCAATGACGCAAGAAACCCAAGCGTATCGAGTGGACGGCTATCGAACTGCACGACGGCTATTTTCATGAAAGATACCCTGCGACCGCCATTTATTGCCTCGCGAGGCGCACCGAATTGAAGAAATCCCTGATCACCATCACTGCATGAGTGAATGCACATATGAATTAATTCTGAAATTTACTTTCTTAATCGAACAAAATTACATAATAATATTCTTTATTATCAAATAAAAAATACAGATCACAAGTGAAATACACGGATTCTCACTTGTGAGTCCAATTAAAATCGAAAGTAATTCGACAATATAACATGCAGCCGGATCAGGGTGCGCGCGCTTGTTGCCCCTCCCTTCCCGTCATTGTGTCGCGGTGACATTTCGCCGCAAATATGACATTCAGATTGCATGGGATTCATTCGTAGGATCATGCAGGACAGAAGTTCGGCTGGCCCCATCGCCATGCTGGCGGTTCTGCTTTTCCTTTTGCAGGGCCTCGCCAACGGCCTGACCAGCGGCAACATGGCGATGGCCGCGCTGGCGACGGATGAGATCATCTGTTCCAGCCATATGCCGGAAGGCGGCTCCAGCAAGCAGAACCCGGCCGACAAGATAGCCGACGATTGTTGCGGCACGCTCTGCCGTCTGGCCTCGGCCACGGCCGCCGCTCTTCCGGTTATTCCCATCGAGCGCGCGGACAATATTCTCCCCGCGATCGAAGTCGCCTTCCCGAACGTCGACGCGGCGTTGCCGCCATCGCCGCCCAATCTGGAATCGCGCCCACGCGCACCTCCCTCCGCTCCGCAACGCTAGAACACTGTCCGGCCTGCCGGAAAATCAATTCTCTTGCGGAGACATTCATGTCCGTTACGACCTCTTTCGAGGGCGAGCGTGCGCCTGCGCATTCCTCGTCCGCAAATCTTTATCGCGCCGTATGGCGTTGGCATTTCTACGCCGGTCTGCTCGTCCTGCCCTTCATGATATCGCTCGCCGTCACCGGTGCGCTTTATCTCTTCCGGGACGAGTTCGATAATCTCATCCATTCGGATATGAAGCGGATCGAAGTGGTGCAAAATGCGCCGAAAGCGCTGCCTTCCGAGATCGTGAGTGCAGCGCTTGTGGCCGTTCCCGGCACAGCCGTCAAATATACCACCCCCGCCGATCCGGGCGCATCGACGGAAATCACCGTCAATACGGCGGATGGAAAGCGGGCCGTCTACGTCAATCCCTACACTGCTGAGGTTGCGGGCTCCCTGCCGGATCGCGGCACCGTCATGTGGACGATCCGCTATCTCCACAGCCTGAAATATTTCGGTACCTATGCCCGCTATCTGATCGAGATCGCCGCCGGCTGGTCCATCCTTCTTGTCGCCACCGGCATCTATCTCTGGTGGCCGCGAAAACAGACCGGCGGTGTCGTCACCGTGCGCGGCACACCGAAAAAGCGGGTGTTCTGGCGCGATACCCATGCCGTCACCGGCATTTTCGTCGGCTTTTTCATCGTTTTCCTTGCGGTCACCGGCATGCCCTGGTCGGGCGTGTGGGGTGCGAAGGTCAATGAATGGGCGAATGGCAGTAACTTCGGATATCCGGCGGGCATTCGCACCGATGTTCCGATGTCGGGCGAACATCTCGATCACGTGGCGAAGACGAGCTGGTCGCTGGAGCAGGCGAAAATCCCGGAATCCACCCATTCCGCCGAAGGCCAGCCAATCGGGATCGACGAGGCGATAACACGTTTCGACGCGCTCGGCCTTGCCGCCGGTTACGCTGTCGCCCTGCCGGGAAAACCGACGGGCGTTTATAGCGGCTCCGTCTATCCAGACGATCTGGCGCAGCAACGTGTCGTCCATCTCGATCAATATAGCGGCAAACCGCTGATCGATATGAGCTACGCCGATTACGGCCCGCTCGGCAAGGCGCTGGAATGGGGCATCAACGTGCATCTGGGCCAGCAATATGGCCTTGCCAACCAGATCGTGCTTCTGGCAGCCTGTATCGGCATTGTGCTGCTTGCCGTGTCTGCCGGCATCATGTGGTGGAAACGCCGTCCGAAAGGGTCGCTCGGCGTGCCGCCCCTGCCGCAGGAAAAACGCGTCCTGCACGGTCTGCTCGCCATACTCGCCATCGGCGGCATCATTTTCCCGCTGGTGGGTGCGAGCCTGCTGGCCATGCTGGTGCTGGATCTGATCGTACAGTCGCGCCAGAAACAACGCGCGAGATGAAAATGAAAACAGCCGGGCGAAAATCCCGGCTGTTTCCCTGCTATCGGTAATGCGACGGCGACGGCCCTCAGAACATCGTATTATTGTTCGCCGCCTTTTCCGGCACCTCCTGGATCACGTCCCAGTGCTCGGTGATCTTGCCGTCGGTGACACGGAAGATATCGACGATGGCCCTACCGCGATCGCCTTCATTTTCCGTCGAATGGATATGCAGATAGACCAGATCGCCATCCGTGGCGCTGCGCACGATCCGCGCTTTCGACTGCGGATTCTCCTTGAAGAAGCCGGTAAAATAATTAACGAACGGCGCCTTGCCGTCCGGCACCATCGGGTTGTGCTGCTTGTAGCTGTCGACAAGGACGGCGGCGCCCTTCGCCACATCATGCTTGTTGAAGACCGTATCGTAGAACTCGATCACCAGTTTGCGGTTCGCTTCTTCCTGAGCGAAGTCCCGCGCTGCGGTTTGCGCCAGAACGGGTGCCGCCATCAAGGCGGGCACGAGGGCGAAAGCGGCGATGGCAAGACGGCGTGTTACGAAATTCATGGGTGATACCTCTCAATAACCGACGGTGAAACGCTGGCGGGAATGCTGCGGCTTCTCGATTTCATCGACAAGCGCGATGGCATAATCTTCGAAGGAAATGCGGCTGCCCTCATCGTTGCTGAGGAGATTATCCTTGCCGACGCGGAATTTGCCCGTTCTTTCGCCCGGCACGAATTCGGCGGATGGCGACAGGAAGGTCCAGTCGAGCTGCTTTTCCTGCTTCAGAATATCCAGAAACTCCGCGCCCTTGGTCGCTTCGGCCTTGTAGGCGGCCGGGAAATCCGGCAGGTCGACCACACGCTGGCCCGGCGCGATTTCAAGGCTGCCGGCGCCGCCGACAACGAGATAGCGCTGAACGCCGGAAGCGCGCACGGCCTCGATCAGCGTTGCCGGATCGCTGGCGGTGAAATGCACCGAGCTGATCACGGCATCGTGACCCTTCAGCAGTTCCGAAAGTCCTGCCTGATCGAAAACATCGCCCTTCTTTGCCACCACATTCGGCAGGCTGGCGATCTTTTCGGGATTGCGGGCGATTGCCGTCACCTGATGTCCCCGGTCGGAAAGTTCCTTCAGAATACGGGACCCGGCATTGCCGGAAGCGCCGATGAGCGCGATTTTAGCCATGGCTTCTTTCCTCTTGTCACTATCGTTACCGGTCTAAATTATAGACCGCGAAGAAGAGCTATGGTATCGCAGCCATAGCCGCAAGAAGTCAGCGGCGGCTGATCTGGTCACATGGCGATGACCTGCAAGGGTAAAAGGGCAAGGGGTAAGGACATGGCGGATACGCAGACGAAAGAGGTTTTTGCCTTCGACCAGCCCTGCCCCATCCGCGACGTGCTGGACCGCATCGGCGATCAATGGAGCCTTTTGGTTCTGGAAGCCCTGCAGGGCGGCGTACTGCGCTTCAACGAGCTGAACCGCAGGATCGACGATATTTCCAAGCAGATGTTGTCTCGCACGCTGAAACGGCTGGAAGAGGATGGCTTCATCCGCCGCACGCTTTATGCCGAGGTACCGCCGCGCGTGGAATATGAGCTGACCAATCTCGGCCGCTCGTTTCTGGTGCCGATGCAATTGCTGGTGCAATGGGCTGATGAGAACCACGTTCGCATCTGCAAGGCCCGCCTGCAATATTCCGAAAACGACAGTCGCGGTTGACCGGAAGCAGGCCGCGTCTAACCCAGCCGGTAAACCTTGCAGACCAGCCCTTCCGGCTGGCGATAGGTCGTAAATCCCATGGCATCGTAATAGCTTTGCCCGAGGATGTTGTCCGCACCGATGCTGGCATCGATATTCTGAATGCCCCGCGCCTCCGCCGCGCTGCGCGTTGCCGCGAAGAGGGCGGATCCCACACCTCTTCGCGCCGCCTGCGGGCTGACATGGGTGCCGATGATGCCCCAACCTTCCGCCACGCCATAGGGATTGTCCGTCCGCGCATAACGCAGCGACTGGAAGCCCAAAATACGCCCGTCGTCGTCCTCGGCGACCGAGCATTCGATACGGTCGGCGTGCTGGATGTAATTCTCCAGCACCGCCGTGACATCCGTCGGCGCTTTTCGGAGGCCGGCCGAGAATATCTCGTTCTGAACCGCCGCCATTCCCGTTGCATCGTCAACTTTCGCAGGCCGTATTTTCATCGATACATCACCTCATATCCGTTGCGATTGGCTCCGGGCCGGCAAGGCGCCGGTCTCTTTTTCGTTTGTCTTCAGGACCTGAAAATGAAGGAAGCACCGAAAGCGATCAACGCAAAACCGATCACGTGATTGATGGTAATGCTTTCCTTCAGCCAGAAGATCGAAAACAGCGCGAAGACCGCGAGCGTGATGACTTCCTGAATGGTCTTGAGCTGCGCGGTGGAATAGACCTCAGAACCGATGCGGTTCGCGGGAACGGCAAGCACATATTCGAAGAAGGCGATGCCCCAGCTGGCGACAATCGCCAGGAAGAGCGCGCTGCCCTTGTGCTTGAGGTGGCCGTACCAGGCGAAGGTCATGAAAACATTGGAGGCGACAAGCATCAGGACAGGCCAGATATGGGCAGGGCTGATTGAGAACGGCATGATGGGTCCTGGAAAAAAGGGAGGGATGTCATGAAATGCGGCAGGAGGAGGCAGTCAGAAGGGAACCCTCATTCCACCCGTATGGATTTGCTCTAGCGCATCCGCCCGAAAACCGGAATCGATTTCCTACGGATTTGAACAAAGCTGTCTTCAGCCGCTACGCAACGCATCCGGCCGAATTTTGTTCCGCACGCTTCGTTTCCTTTTTGTACTCATTTTTTCACCGCATCCCCTTCCCTTTATGCGTGACTCCCTCCATATTTCGCCCATGGCCAGATCACCGAAAAACTCCACCTCCTCGCCCTCGGGCTTCGAGGAAGCTCCGCAATCGTCCTTTGAAGGCGCGCCGCTCAGCGGCAGCGTCGCCGATTGGGTGAAGCAGCTCGAGGCGGAAGCGGAGGCCTCCTCCGTGGAAACCCAGCGCGAAATCGCCTCGAAGGCAGGCAAGCACCGCAAGAAGATCGAGATCGAGGCGCGCAAGGAGGCCCAGAAAGCCCCCCCGAAGACGGCCAAGAACACCACGGCCTCCAAGACCGCACGCGGCGTTTCCATCGGCGCATCGAGCGATCCGAAAACCCGCGCCGCCGCCGGTCTCAATCCGGTTGCCGGCATGGACGTATCGCTGGAGGATGCCGCCAACCTCGCGCCGGGCGCCGTCACCGCCACGGTGGACGCGCTGTCGAAGCTGATCGAGAGCGGCAATCCGCTGTTCAAGGACGGCAAGCTTTGGACGCCGCACCGCCCGGCCCGCCCGCCGAAATCGGAAGGCGGCGTCGCCATCCGCATGGCCTCGGACTATCAGCCCGCCGGCGACCAGCCGACGGCCATCAACGACCTCGTGGAAGGCATCAATTCCGGCGAACGCAGCCAGGTGCTGCTCGGCGTCACCGGCTCGGGCAAGACCTTCACCATGGCCAAGGTGATCGAGGCGACGCAGCGCCCGGCCGTCATCCTCGCCCCTAACAAGACGCTGGCCGCGCAGCTCTATTCGGAGTTCAAAAACTTCTTCCCCGACAATGCGGTGGAATATTTCGTCTCCTACTACGATTATTATCAGCCGGAAGCCTATGTGCCGCGCTCCGACACCTTCATCGAGAAGGAATCCTCGATCAACGAACAGATCGACCGGATGCGCCACTCCGCCACCCGCTCGTTGCTGGAACGCGACGACTGCATCATCGTCGCCTCGGTTTCCTGCATCTACGGTATCGGTTCGGTCGAGACCTATACGGCCATGACCTTCCAGATGCAGGTGGGCGACCGGCTGGACCAGCGCCAGCTTCTGGCCGACCTCGTGGCCCAGCAATACAAACGCCGCGACATGGATTTCCAGCGCGGCTCGTTCCGCGTGCGCGGCGATACCATCGAAATCTTCCCGGCCCACCTTGAGGATGCCGCCTGGCGCATCTCGATGTTCGGCGACGAGATCGATTCCATCACCGAATTCGACCCGTTGAGCGGCCAGAAGACCGGCGACCTGCAATCCGTCAAGATTTACGCCAATTCGCACTATGTCACCCCGCGCCCGACGCTGAACGGTGCGATCAAGTCGATCAAGGAAGAATTGAAGGGCCGCCTCGCCGAGCTGGAAAAGGCCGGACGCCTGCTGGAAGCCCAGCGGTTGGAACAGCGCACCCGCTATGATGTGGAAATGCTGGAGGCGACCGGCTCCTGTGCCGGCATCGAGAACTATTCGCGTTATCTCACCGGCCGCAATCCCGGCGAACCGCCGCCGACCCTGTTCGAATATATCCCTGATAATGCCCTGCTCTTCATCGACGAAAGCCACGTCTCGGTCAGCCAGATCGGCGGCATGTATCGCGGCGACTTCAGGCGCAAGGCGACGCTGGCCGAATACGGCTTCCGCCTGCCCTCCTGCATGGACAACCGGCCGCTGCGCTTCGAGGAATGGGACGCGATGCGCCCGCTCACCGTGGCGGTTTCGGCAACCCCCGGCTCATGGGAGATGGAACAGTCCGGCGGCGTCTTCGCCGAACAGGTCATCCGCCCGACCGGCCTCATCGATCCGCCGGTCGAAGTGCGCTCCGCCCGCAGCCAGGTGGACGATGTCCTCGGCGAAATCCGCGAAACCGCCGCCAAGGGCTATCGCACGCTCTGCACCGTGCTGACCAAACGCATGGCCGAGGACCTGACCGAATATCTGCATGAACAGGGCGTCCGCGTGCGCTACATGCACTCGGATATCGACACGCTGGAGCGCATCGAGATCATCCGCGACCTGCGCCTCGGCGCTTTCGACGTGCTTGTCGGTATCAACCTTCTGCGCGAAGGCCTCGATATCCCCGAATGCGGTTTCGTCGCAATCCTCGATGCCGACAAGGAAGGTTTCCTGCGCTCAGAAACCTCGCTGATCCAGACCATCGGCCGCGCCGCCCGTAACGTCGACGGCAAGGTCATCCTTTATGCCGACAACATCACCGGCTCGATGAAGCGAGCGATGGAGGAAACCTCCCGCCGCCGCGAAAAGCAGATGGCCTATAATGCCGAACACGGCATCACGCCGGAATCGGTCAAGGCGAAGATTTCCGATATTCTTGATTCTGTTTATGAGCGCGATCACGTAAGGGCCGATATTTCTGGCGTTTCCGGCAAGGGCTTCGCCGATGGCGGCCACCTCGTCGGCAACAATCTGCAGGCCCATCTCAACGCGCTGGAAAAATCCATGCGCGATGCCGCCGCCGATCTCGACTTCGAAAAGGCCGCCCGTCTGCGCGACGAAATCAAACGCCTCAAGGCCGCCGAACTGGCCACCATGGACGACCCGATGGCCAAGGAGGAGGCCCGCGCTATCGAAGGCGGCGGAAAAAACAACAGACGCAGCCACTTGTCGATCTCCCCGCCGGAGGGTGAGACATCCGGCAGGACGGAGGCGGGCGCCGCAGCGAACGAAAGCGGCAAATCCCTCTTCGCCAAACCCTCGCTGGATGAAATGGGCCCCGGCTCGGATGCGGGAAAACCGCTGTTCCGCAGGAACACGCTGGACGAGATGACGGTGGGTAGGACCGAAAAACCCGTGCGCGGCGCGGTGCCCGACAAGCCCGAGACCGAGCCCGGCAAACGGTTCTCACCGTTGCTGGAAGGCCAGCCGGAGCGCGCGACGGACGATCCCCGACCGCTGGTGCGCGGCAAGATCGGCGCGGGTTCCTATGAGGATGCCGGCGAGCAGAAACGCAAGAGCCGAACCAAGGGCAAGACGGGCCGGCCGGGGCGGTGATGCGCGAAGGCACGAGGTCGACCTGACGGGGACAGCGGGTTAATGTACCCGCTGCTCCATATGAGAAGTTTCGGGAGGCCGTATGGAAACCTGAAACGGGACAAGGCATCCAGACACTCGGCAATCGCCGTCAGTTCTCGCATTGCCTGATTAGCGACCTGATCTCGGTCGGTCCGAATAGCTTGACCAGATCGTTATCTATCGACGCGGGAATATAATCTTCGTTTTCCGCGGGCTTGATATAGGTCGAGGAATAGATCGGACCGGCGGGAAACGCGCCCGTGAGGCAGGCCTTCAATATCTTGATCTCCGTACTACCCCTGATACGCGGTCCCTGAATGCGGGAACGGCGCACCCGCTCCTGTAGTTCCGCGAGCCCGGCAACATCCTCAGGCTTAATCCGCCACACGGTCGCGGCTGTTCCCGCCCGTTTTTCCGGCCGGAACCCTGCAAGGGCGGCGGCATTCGTATCCTCTACCAGCGTATAGGTATAGGCGGTCTCGCCTTCCAACCCATCTGTCCGGCTCCGGGCGATCATCACGGCATCGCCGGAGCGCAACGAAAGATAGGAAGGAAGCTGCAGCCCCACCCGCACATGCTCGAAATTCATTGTCAGAAAATCGAGCCGCATGAGCTTGGGAATGCTGGAAATCGGCACTGTCATGCAGCCGGAAAGAAGCAGGAGCAAAATAAGCAATCGTGTGAAATGCGATAAAGTCAATTTTATCATGATCAAAACCTGAAAAACTGCAGCGATGCGGAAGGGCCGCCGGATCGGGTTTTCCGAAGCCGTTGCATCGCGCGCAAACTTGCGCGGGCGACATTGCCGCAACATTATGGGTTCCGGAACGCCCAGTGCGCGCGCACGTTGATATGTTCTGGAAATGGCAGCAGGGAGCGACCGCATGTATCGAAAAAATCTGGCGACGTTCTGCCTTCTCGTCACCTGCACCCCGGCCTTTGCCGGACAGATCGAGGATGCGACCTTCCATAGTCCCGCCCTGAACGCGCCGCTCCCCGTCAACATCTATCGCCCGGACGGCGCGCCGCCGGAAAACGGCTGGCCGGTGCTTTACCTCCTGCACGGCCATGATGGCGACCAGAACAGCTGGCGCGATCTCGGCAATATCGAAAAGACGCTCGATACGCTCATCGCTGCCGGCGCCATCCGCCCGCTGGTTGTCGTCATGCCCGGTGTGAAAAACAGCTGGTATGTGGATTCCGCCGCTGTCGGCGGCCCAGGCGATTACGAAACCGCCCTGACCGGCGATCTGCGCCACCAGATCGAAAAAACGCTGCCGGTGCGGAAAGATCGGGAAGGCCGCGCCATCGCCGGCCTCTCCATGGGTGGTTTCGGCGCCCTGCATCTCGCCTATGGCCATGAAGACCTCTATGGCGCCGTCGCTAGCCTGTCGGGCGCCATCTGGCAGAATGTCCCCGCCTCCGATCTCGACAAGACGCCTGCCGAACTCAAGCTCATTCAGGACAGCGCCTTTTTCCACCGGGTCGACCGCACCACCGTCACCAGCGGCATCGTGCTTCCTTCAACCGGCGACCATTTCTCCGGCGCCTTCGCCACACCTTTCGATGCGAGGCTCTTCAACGAAAAGAACGTCTTCACCCTCGTGGCACAGCATGTCGCCGAAAGCCAGGATTTGCCCGCCACCTACCTGACCGTCGGCGACGATGACGGCTTCTTCCTCTGGCGCGGCGCCATCGCCCTGCATGAGACGCTGCAAGCCGACAAGTGCAAATCCGAGCTGCGGGTGACCGATGGCGATCACGTCTGGTCAGTGTGGAAGGTCTCGATTATCGACGCGCTGAAGTTCATCGATAGGGAATGGGACAAGGCTGCCGACAAAGCCAAGGATTGAGGCGTGGAGCCTCTTTCTCGTCACCGGATAGATCCTATTATTTTCCGGCCCGCTTTTTCCCGCTCTTTCCCGTCACATTCAACGCCACCGCCGCCCGGATCAGCGCCGCCAGCGCCTCTTCATCCACCACATCCCCCTCGTGAAAATCAATCGCCCGCCGCATATTGCCCTCAAGGCTCGAATTGAACAGCCCCGCCGGGTCCTCCAGCGAGGCGCCCTTCGCAAATGTCATCTTCACCGCGCTTTTGTAGGTCTCGCCGGTGCAGAGGATGCCCGCATGAGACCAGACCGGCACGCCGCGCCATTTCACCTCTTCAACCACCTCCGGATCGGCCTTCCTGATCACCGCGCGAATATGCGCGAGCGTCTCACCGCGCCAGTCGCAGAGCTCCGCGATCTTCCGGTCGATGAAGTCCGATGGTGCGGTCTCCTTCGCATCTTTCCCCACCGTGTTTTTCGCCATGGCATCCTCCCGATTTCGACGCACGCCTGTTCCTTTTTTCAGCATAGACGAAATTTTCCTGTCCTCCCATGAGGAACCAAATCCGCCTCCCGTCGTTTCCTCCCCGAACGCAACGTTCAGCATACAAAGGGAAGAAACATCATGAAAATCAAGGTCATCGCTCTCGCTGCGGCAGCAGCGCTCTCCTCTTCCGTGGCTTTTGCCCAGACGGCCACTACTGCTCCTGCTGCCGGCGCGGACGCCACTTTGTCCGGCCCCGGCATTACCATGGGCACCAAGGCCAGCGGCCCGCTGAAGTTCGTTAATGTCCAGAAGACCGATCTCACCGCCTCCCAGCTCGATGGCATGGACATCTATAACGCGCAGAACGAAAACATCGGCGAAATCGAGGATGTCGTCATCGGCGACGGCAAGTCGGTGATCGGCCTTGTGGCCAGCGTCGGCGGCTTCCTCGGCATCGACAAGAGCTATGTGGTGCTCGACCCGGCTTCCGTCGCGGTCCACAACGACAACGGCACCTGGAAGGCCTATGTCGACACCACCAAGGAAGCGCTTCAGAACGCCCCGAAGCTCGATTACGACAAGCTGGACGACTGATTACCCCTGCAGTCCGCAAGCTTGTCCCCCCGCGCCCTGTCGCGGGGGTTTTCATATGTGGCGACCTATCGGAAAACCCGACGCTCCCCGCCGGAGGGCCCTTGCCTGACGGCGCGCCTCTCGCCTATCTTCGGCGCGCAAATCACCAAGGATCGCTGTGTGCCCGCCAATAGCCTCTTTTCCTTTGCCATCAGCACCGCCATCGCGCTCGGCGCCCTGCCGCTGTCAGCGCAGGCGGCCGACTGGAAACCGGCCGAGCAGATAAAAACCTATGCCATCAGCGGCAATACGGGCGGTGCGCTTTATCAATCGATTGGCGAACGCGGCCCGACCGCCGGCGTGCAGGCCATTGCCCACACCACCTTCAAGCTGACATGGCGGCGGGATTACCGTCCGCAGCCGGATGGCGCCTGCGTGCTGGCCACCGCAAGGCCCAATCTAACCATCATCTACACCTGGCCGAAAGCGCCGGCCAATCTGCCGTCCGCCGTCGCCGCCAGCTGGAGGACCTTCATTTCCGGCGTGGAAACCCATGAACGCGTCCATGGTGACCATATTCTCGACATGGTGAAAAAGATCGAAGCCTTCAGCATAGGGCTAAGGGCGGAGAACGATGCCAAATGCCAGAAGGTGCGCGCCGTTCTGCAACAGCGTCTGGGTGAGCTTTCCAACGAGCAGCGCCAGCGCGGCCGCGATTTCGACCGGGACGAGCTTTCCCCCGGCGGGCGGGTGCATCAGCTCATCCTCGCCCTCGTCAACGGCCCCTGAACGGCCGCCTATTCCGCCGCCTCGCCTTTCAGCAAAGGCTCGGCCAAGGTCACGCTTTCGAGCTCGTAGGAATAACCTTCGAGCATCGTATAGGCCTGTTCGATCGCCTCGATCTGGGCTTCGGCATTACGGATGGCTTCGGCGATGGACTGGCTGCGGGCGCGCAGCATGGAACTCAGCACATCGGTTTCCGGCTTGCGGCCGAGACGGTCCATATGTTTGCGAACCCGGGTGCGGTGCCGTTCCAGCTCGAGAATATGGAAACGGCTTTTCAGAATATCGTCGGTCAGCTTGCGGCGCATGGCGGCCACGGGGTCGAAACTACCGGGTTCGCGCTCGTCCAGAATGAATTCATTCACCAGCGTTTCCAGCATCAGCAGGCCCTTGAGGTCCTTGGCGTCGGCAAGCTGCGGATCGTAGCCGGTATCGTCGAATACCTTACGGCGCACCGGATCCTTCAGCAGCTCATAGGCCGTCTGCAGGCGCGCGAATTGCTCGGCATCGCCGCCGCTATCGGGATGCGCGGCCTTGGCCACCTTACGGTAGGCCGACTTGATCGCCGCCTCGTCGGCATCGCGCTCCACGCCAAGCAAAACATAGGGATCAATCACAAAAACACCTTCAAACGCAAACTGTTACCCGCATGCCCAACACCGCTCCCGTCTGGCACGCGGGCGGATCATAGGCCAATTCCGCCCGGCGCGGCACCCCGCCCCGGCGGTTAAACCGGCAAAGCCCACACAAAGCCTCGCGGCGCGCCGCATCGGAGCGGGCGAAAAAGCCCTTGATGCCGAAATTTGTCGGACCCAAGGCGACTATAATGACAGGCGGGACAAAATTGTGGAAAGCGGCGGCAAAACATGTCGCACGGTTCCGCACCGCGCCTGCCGCAACCGGCCGGAAAACACCAAGGGGAGAAGCGTAACCGGCGCGTTTTCAGGGGGTTATGGTGGAAAGACGTCAACGGGTGTAAGCTTGGCCTTTGGATTAGAAGGGAGGATGATCCGATGCCGCAAACGATTACCCAGACCGTCACGGACTATGTCCATGCCATGGCCTATGCGGATGAGAGCCTGATGCGTGACGTTTTCGACCCGCGCGCCAGCATCGTCGGAACCTTCGAAGGCGAGATCGAATGGCTGTCCCTGGAGGACTTTGTCGACCAGATGCGCAAAAGCGAACGCGGCCTCCCCGATCACGATCCCGCTTTTGAAATCATGGGCATCGACAAGGAAGGCGACAGCGCCTCGGTGAAGCTGACGACCCGTTTCGACGGTATGGATTTTTACGAATATCTCTCCCTGCTGGAACGCGACGGCAACTGGTCAATCGTGCACAAGCTCTATCACATAAAGCCGTAGGCCTCATCGAAACCGCCACCCCGCATTGTGCGCTTGCGCGTTCCACTCGCAGCCTCGGCTCGCGATCCGGTTATTTTGCCGCTGAGGAGCTAGAACAGGTCGCTGTAGATCGCCGTTATCCAGAGCGCGTTAAAGAAGAGCCAGATAACACCGAGCCACATAATTTTGCGGCTGCTATCGGTTCTCATCGCCACAATCGCGATAAGCAGACCGCCGACTATCCTTGCCAGGTACCATGGCCCGAGCTGTTCGAAGTGTTCCCTGCCCTTGATGTAGGTGTCCACCAGATCGAAGACGAACGAGGCCGCAAACAGGGCAAAGAACGCATGTCGCCTGCGCACGAAAAAACTTTCCCGTTCGGACAGTTCCTGAATGTGATCGGGATAAAGCAGCGTCGACATCAAAAAGAACAGCGACGTATAGACCAGAACGAAAATGTAGATCCAGAAATTCCAGTTGTGGATGAGCCGCAGGGCAAACTCCCACCACCAGAAATGCACAGCTCCAAGAAGCAGGACAATCGACCAGACGATCTGCGCGTGCATGCGGTCGGTTTTCTGCGGCTCCTGCAGCCTTCTGGAAAGACCGGACAACACCCTGGTAATGGCCAGGCCGAGGATGAGGCTTACCAATATCCGCAAATGACCATATGCATCCATTGAAAGCGCCCGCTGTTGCTCAACTTATCCGCCGAACAATATGCTTAAACCTTCGGGCTTTACAACTCTGACGGATGCCCCGCCCTTCCCGATCTCGCCTTCTAGTCGGCTAAACCGGCTTCCCGACGCGAGAGTCTCCCGGGCTGGCAGGCCGAAGCAGGGAATTCCAATTTTATCAGGGCTCAACCATCGGCAGCGGCAGACGCAAAGCGCCACCCGGTGCATTCAACCGAATAGATTTCAAGATTAAGCGATTGATTTTACTGGTGCCCCCGGCAGGGTTCGAACCCGCGACCCCCTGATTACAAATCAGGTGCTCTACCAACTGAGCTACAAGGGCAAGCCAGTGCCTTGCCAACTATCAGATTCTGACTTGGTGTAAAGCAAAAACTAACGCCGCGGCATCCACAGACCGCTTTTCCACACCGTGGCCGGCCGGGCTGTCCGCATGATCGCAATTGTAGCAAAAGGCCCGGAAAATAAGCGAAGTGTTTACGCAGCACCACTAGAATGGCGATGAAACATAACCATTCCAGTGAGAACAACGCATCATATGCGCGCGAGCATACAGAAAATCCAGCTGACGGGCACGATCATCATCGCCGTAAGCTCCATCCTGCTGGCAACCCTTGCCGCGCTGCCCAGCGTCTACAATTTTCTGCGTTATCGCACCAATGCCGCGCAGCTCACCCGCTTTGAAACCGCTCTCCAGTCCGCATGGCTGGTGTCGGCCGAACGAGGCCCCGCCAATAATCTGATGGGCGCATCCGTGCCGGATGCCAGGCTGGCCGAAGGGCTTGCCGCCGCGCGCAAGGCAACGGACAACAAGCTGTCAGAGCTGGAGAAATCCTTCGCCGACGATATCAGGACACAGCCTGAACTGGCGAAGTCACTTGCTGAAACCCGCCAGAAGCTCGAGCAATCGCGAGAGCTGGTCGATCAGGTTGCCGCGCTCCCTCCCGATGCGCGCAACCACGGCGCAATGTCCAACGCGATTTCATCGATGTTCAAGGCGGCGGACAGCGTCAATCTGCTGCGCGGCAGGGCCGCACGCGCCATCATCAAGGTGACGCCTGACGTGGCGATTGACATCGCACTGACGGGCACGGCGGGCGTGATGCGGGACCGGATCGGCCGCCTCGGTTCCTATGTGATCATGAGTCTCAAGGCGAACAGGCAGGAAAAGCTCGGTTATCGCACCAAATTCGATACCGAAATGCAGAGCCTGCTGTCACTAAGGGCATCGCTGATCAATTATACCGCCGCTTATCTCTCGACGCCGCAACTGGACGAGGCATTGCGCGATCTCGAAACCTATTATTTTGGCCAGGCTTTGCGTTACGCGCAGAACACGATCGTAATGGCCGTGCCATCCGCCCAGCCAAGCGCGCTTGAATTCTCCAGGAACTATATCGACGGCATGCGGTCGTCCGACACCCTGCGCGATCTTATTCTGTCCGAAACGCGCGCGCGGATCGAAAAGAAAAAGCAGGAGGCCCTGATCTATGGCGGAACCTCGCTCTTTCTCGCCGGCATCGCGGTTCTGGTTCTGTTGCGGTTGACATCCGTTTACAAAACCGCACTGTTCCGGCCCATGCAATCCGTCCAGGCGCAGATCGCCGCCATCGCCGGCGGCGATCTTTCCGAGAGCAATCATGAGGACAGGGTTGCTCCGGAAGTGAAGAAGATGTTCGAGGAACTGGATTTCCTGCGCGAACAGCTTCGCCAGAAGGGCGAAATGGAGAACCAGCAGCGTGCGCTGGCCGAACAGCTCCGCACCCTTTCCGAAACCGATGCGCTGACGGGCGTCTTCAACCGCCGCGCACTCGAAAAGGCGGTTCGCTCCATATTGACGGGCGAGGAGCAATGTCAGTCGCTCGGCGTGATGATTGTCGATATCGACCATTTCAAATCGATCAATGACCGTTACGGCCATGCCATGGGTGACATCGCGCTTCAGAAGACCGCGGGCCTGTTGCGCAGCGCATTGCGCAAGGACGACATTCTTGCCCGATATGGCGGGGAGGAATTCGTCGTTGTGTTGCAGGATGTCAGCCACGCCACGGCGACGGCCACGGCCGACCGCCTTCGCCGCCTGATCGAAGCCCAGACCATCGACGAGCAAAGCAGCCTGTCGCTGACGGCAAGTTTCGGCGTGGTCTGGCAGGAAGCGCGCGCGATCAAGAGCTGGGACGAGTTGATCGCCATCGCCGACGACCGGCTTTACGAAGCCAAGCGTGCGGGCCGCAACCGGGTCTGGGCAACCTATTTCCCAAAGGTCGCGAACGGCTAAGAACATCGCCGGCGGCGGACTTCGCCTCGACTAGATCAAATCCAGCGTCATGACCACGGGGCAATGATCGGAAGCCTTCGGACGATCCCAGCCGGTGCGGGGATAACGTTCGACCTCCTGCCCCGGCGGGAATATCGTCCGGAAAGGCTGTCCATTGCGAATGATTTCGGGAACATGCGTGGCGTTCGTCTCCGCCAGACGCGGGGACAGCCAGATATAGTCGAGCTGGCACAGATGCTGTTCCTGCGGCCCGCGTGAGTGGTAAAGCGTCCAGCGATCCATGACGTCACGGCGCATCATCGGATTGACCACGAAACCATCGGCCGAGAGGATATCGAGCGCGCTGCGCTCCTCTTCGACGGGCGTGAAGCTGTAGCCGCTGCGCCTGTCGCCGGAAATTGCGACACGCTCCTGATAATCATTCAGATCGCCGCAGATCGCGAAATTCTTGTTGCGGGTATTGCCCACACCCCAGCGGTTTTCAATGATACGGCGCACAGCCATGGCCTCCGCCTCGCGGATCGGCATGGTGGCGATGCGGGCGTCGACCGCATCGCGGGCATTGGTCATGGATTTGAAATGCGTGACGTAAAGCGTCAGCGGCTTGCCGCCGATCCTCAAATCGATTTCCAGGCAATCGCGTTTGAAAATCTTGTCGTCGATCTGGTTTGTGGCGGCAAGCGCGGGATTGAAGAGATCGAGATTGCGATAGGTCAGCGCCGCATGGCTCTTGATATCGACCACCTCGATCCTGTCGCCGTCCCGCGTCTCCTCGCGCATGACGACGGCGACATCGATGCCGCGACTGTCATTGCCCTCGACCAGATATTTCTGCAGGTAGCCATTGCCGACCATGCGATAGAGATAGCCATATTCGAAGGCCTGCAGCGCGGCCATGTTGTCCACTTCCTGCAGGCAGAGAATATCGGCATCCGCATCGGCGATGGCCAGCGCCGAAAGCTGGCGCGTATCGTCGGTGGAAGACACCATCCGCGCGCTTTCCAGCGCCTGATAGGTCGCCTCGTCCCTGATATCGAAAAGCTGGATCGCCCTGTCGCGCCGCGTCTGGTTGCGAAAGCCGGTGAAATCGAAACGGGTGAGGAGATTTTCGATATTGAAGGTGGCAAGCCGAAGCGACATGAATCAATCCTATTGCTGCGGGGAAAGCTTAGCTGGTGTCGCGCCGCCTCGCCAGTAGCTAGGGCCACGTCCTTCATCCTCCCTCATTCCTGTGCTTGTCACAGGAATCCAGTCAGCCCAAGTCCTTGGGCTAAAAGGACTCTTTTCGCCGCGCAGACGCGCGTCGGCTGGATCCCTGTGACAAGCACAGGGATGAGGGAAGTACACTTATCGCACTAAAGCCGCCACGCCGCGCGAATGGCCACCGGCAGACGGTCTCCGACTGCCACCGCTTCGCGCGAATAGGCCCTCAGCGCCTGCCCATCCGGCAGGTCGAGACGCAGGGCATAACGCTCGCCCTCATAAAGAACCGAGGTGACGGTGCAGGCGATGCCCTCCGCATCCCGCACCACATCCTGCGGCCGCACGAGAACATCCGCCTGCGGCAATCGCCTGCCGCTCTCCATCCCTGCCCGAAGCCCCGTCCAGTCGAGCTCCCGCGAAATCCCTTCCGGCACCGGCAAGGTCAGGATCGCCCCCTGCCCCACCAGCGAGCCGACCAGCCTGCCTTCGGGCCGCGCATAAAGCGCCGCCGGTGGCGCGACCTGCAACAGCTTGCCCTGCGACATCACGGCGACATCGGTTGCCAGCGCCATGGCTTCCGCCTGATCGTGGGTGACATAGATCATCGTCGCGCCCGAGCGGATGTGGAACTCGCGGAACGTCTCCTCCATCTCCTGCCGCAAATGCCGGTCGAGATTGGCGAGCGGCTCGTCGAGCAGCACCACGTCAGGCTCGGTAACGAGGCAGCGGGCGAGCGCCACGCGCTGCCGCTGGCCACCGGACAATTCAGCGGGACGGCGATCGGCGAAGCTCTCGAGGCGGACGGCGGCCAGCGCCTGGCGCACCTTGTCGCGATATTTCTCACCCGAAATGCCGCGCACCTTCAAGGGATAACCGGCATTGTCGGCAACCGACATATGCGGCCACAGTGCATAGGACTGGAACACCATCGCCATATTGCGCCGCTCCGGCGGCACCATGCTGCCGGCATCGGCCAGCACCCGCTCGCCGAGCAGGATGGAACCGTCGGTCGGCTGTTCGAAACCGGCGATCATGCGCAGAACCGTCGTCTTGCCGCAGCCGGAAGGCCCGAGCAGAGCGAGAAAACCGCCGTCACGCACGGTGAGCGAAACATCGTCGACGGCTGGTTTCGAATCGGCACCGAAACTTTTCGACAGGCGGTTGAGGATCAGTTTCGCCAAGGGACCACTCCTTTCGGCAGATAGCGCCCCAGAATTTCCAGCAGAGCCATGAGGAAAATCACCATGATGACGACAAGCACCGAAAGTGCCGAGGCAAGATCGAAGCTGCCGCTGTCATCGAGATTGTAAATGAGCACACCGAGCGTCTGGGTGCCGGCGGACCACAGCAGCGCCGAAACCGTCAGCTCGTTGCAGGCGATCAGGAAAACAAGGATGACCGATGCCCCCGCCGCAGGTCCGACCAGCGGCAGGATGATATCCTTCAGCCGCCGCCAGAAACCGGCGCCGGAGAGCCTTGCCGCCTCTTCCAGCGACGGATCGAATTGCAGGAAGGCGCTGACCATGGGCTTGAGGCTGACGGCGAAGAAGGAGGAGAAATAGGCGAGCAGAATGATCCAGATCGTGCCGTAAAGCGTGATGCCGACAAGCGGGATGGGAGCGGCGAAAAGCAGCACGAAGGAGACGGAAATCACCACCCCCGGCAGCGCATAGGGAATATCCACCAGCGCCGAAAGCAGGAACATGAAGCGGCTCTTGCCGCGCACCAGAAAATAGGCCGTCAGCACCGTCACCGCCAGCAGGCAAAGTGAGGTGGCCGTCGCCAGAAACAACGAGTTGCGGAAGGCGGTACGGGTCACGCTCTGGCGGTAAAGCAATTCCTCATAGGCATGCAGCGTCGCCGTCTTGATGCTGAGCGGCACGCCATAGGCAGGCGCGAGCGAGCTTGCCACCAGCGCCGTCAGCGGCGCCACCAGCATAAAGAACAGCACGAACCACAGGGCAAGCTCCGCCGCCACCCGCCACAGCCCAAGCCGGAAGGTCGCCGCTTTGCCGGAAAGGCCGATGATGCGATAGTCCCTGCCCTTCATCGCCCGTTCCTGAAGCGCAAGCCCGGCGACCGAGATGATGGCGATCATGGTGGAGAGAATGGCGATATCGCCGAAGGTGCTGGTGCCGAAACTGGCAAAACGGCTGTAGATCAGCGTCGGCAGGGTGAAGATCGAGGCGGGAATGCCGAGGATCGCCGGAATGCCGAAATTGCCGACACTGGACACGAAGGAAATCGCCGCCCCGGCGATCAATCCCGGCGTCGACAGCGGCAGGATGATATCGAACAGCACGCGACGCGGCGAAGCGCCGGAGAGCTTGGCTGCCTCGATGCCATCCTGCGGCAAGGCCAGCAGACCGGCCCGCAGCGACAGATAGACGAGCGGCGCATGCTGCACGCCGAGCAGAAGCGCGATACCCGCAATGGAATAAAGCGGCTGCGGCGATCCCATCGGCGGCGCAAGGCCGATGGCCTTCAACAGCGTGCTCGACGGGCCTGTCATGCCGATCCACGACAGCGCCGTCACCTGCGGCGGGATCATCATCGGCAGCATGAACAGGAAGCTCAAGATCGACTTGCCGCGGATGTCGCAAAGCGTCAGCGCCAGTGCGAAAGCGCCGCCGATGCCGAGCGAAATCAGCATACCGAAAAACGATGTGGAGAGCGTGTTCAGCGCCGCATCCCAAAGGGCGGGATCGGCGAGAAGTCGCCATATGTCACCGTTAAGTGACGATATGATGCCGGTATAGGCGAGCCGCCCGAGCGGCAGGGCGCTGAGCGCAAAAACAACGCTGACCACAAAAGGAAACAGCCAGCGCGGCTGGCTGCTTCCATAGGCATTGGAACGGGTCATTCCGCTTTATCAGCCCTTGGAGCCGAAAATATCGGAGAAGGTCTTCAGGTCCTGTTCGGAATTCTTCAGCGCATCGGCAGCGTTGAGCGGCAGAACCTTGATCTTGTCGCGGGCCGGGAAACCTTCCGGCATGCCGGCATCGGCACGAACCGGGATGTAACCGAGCTTGACGAAGCCCTGCTGGCCCTTTTCGGACAGCACGTAATCGACGAACTTCTTCGCCGCTTCCTCATGCTTGGTGCCCTTGATGATCGCGACCGGCTCGGTGACGGCCGAAACGCCCTCTTCCGGGAAGACGAACTCAACCGGCGCGCCCTTGGCCTTTTCGCGGATCGGCATGTAGTCGACGACGACGCCATAGGCCTTTTCGCCCGAAGCGACGGACTTCAGAACCGCGCCGTTGCCACCGCCGGCAATGGCTTCATTGGCCTTCAGCTGCTTGTAGTAATCCCAGCCGAGATCCTTAACGGCGGCAAGCGTCTGCGCATGGATCAGCGCCGCACCCGAGGTCAGCGGGCTCGGCATGGTCACCAGACCCTTGGCTTCTGCCTTGGCCAGATCCTTCCAGCTCGTCGGCTTCATCGCGGCGGCAGTGTTGTACATGATGCCTGTCGTGATGAGCTTGGTGGAATAATAGAAGCCGTCCGCATCGTAGAGCGAGGCGTCGATATTCTTCGCTTCCGCAGACTTATGGGCGAGAAGCTGGCCAGCCTGCTTCATGCGCTCCAGCGTCACGGTATCGGCGATCAAAAGCACGTCGGCAACCGGATTGCCGGCATTGATCTCAGCCATCAGCTTCGCCATGATCTTCGGCGTTCCGTCACGTACCCATTCAACCTCGAGACCGGGATTGGCGGCCTTGAAACCATCAACGGTCGCCTGCGCGTCCTCGTTGGGCTGGCTGGTGTAAAGCACCAGATCGGCGGCATTGGCAGCGGTGGCGATGAAGCCGAGCGACACGATGGCGGTGAAAGCGGAGAGCAGCGTTTTCATGGGTCCAGTCCCTGTTGTTTGGTGGGACCGCTAAAACATGATTGCATAACATGTATGTGACAGGCAGGATTTTTGGGTGTGATCTGTTGGGATCGTCGAGATTGAGGGGAACAGTGCCCCTTGGCGCTTGCGGCTCACCCCCCTCTGCCCTGCCGGGCATCTCCCCCTCAAGGGGGGAGATCGGCAAGAGGCGTTACCACCACTTCATTCGTGAGCGTTGAGATGGGCGAGACCTTGCCACAGGTCGATCTCCCCCCTTGAGGGGGAGATGTCCGGCAGGACAGAGGGGGGTGAAGCCACAACCTCCGTCACTCCCGAGAACCGCCGCCCTCAAATCGCCGGCAGCGCCTCGCCCGTTTCCGCCTGCGCCGTCGCGATCAATCGGCCAAGCCGCTTCATGCCTTCCTCGATCATCGCCTCATTGGCGCAGGAGAAGCTGATGCGCAGCGTGTTCGTACCCGAGCCATCCGCGAAGAATGCCCGGCCGGGAACGAAAGCGACCTTTTCCGTGGCGATGGATTTCGCCAGCAGTGCCGCGCCATCCATGCCCTCAGGCAACGTCACCCAGATGAACATGCCACCTTCCGGCTTCGTCCAGCGCGTACCCTTCGGCATATATTTGTCGAGCGCAGCCAGCATCGCGTCGCGACGGGCGCTGTAAGCGGCCTTGATCTTGGCGACCTGCTTGTCGAAGCCGCGCGAGGCGACACGTTCGATGGCGATCTGGTTGATGGTGGAGGAATGCAGGTCGGCGGCCTGCTTCATCAGCACCAGCTTGCGGATAACAGGCGCGGAAGCGACGATGTAACCGACGCGAAGGCCCGGTGCGAGCGTCTTCGAAAAGCTGCCGCAATAGATGGTACGGGTGTTCTCGATGCCGCCCGAGCGGGCGATGTCGAGCGCCATGATCGGCGGAACAGCCTCGCCATCGTAACGCAGTGACTGGTAAGCAGCGTCTTCGATGACGGCGATATCGAGCTCGTCAGCCAGCGCCAGAACCTTTTCGCGGCCGGCCAGATCGACGGTCTCGCCGGTCGGGTTGGAGAAATCGGCCGAGAGATAGGCGAACTTCACCGCACCGCCATGCTTGGCGGCGGTTTCGCGGTAGGCCTCCGGCGTGCGGTTACCGCCCGGATTGAGCTGGTCGTAATTCGGCTCATAGGCGTTGAAAGCGGAAAGTGCGCCGAGATAGGTCGGCCACGTCACCAGCGCCGTATCCTTCGGCGACAGGAACAGCTTGCCGAGATAATCGAGACCCTGCTGCGAACCGGAAACGATGAAGACATTGTCGGCGGTGCAGTCGATGCCGATCTCTGCCATTTCGCCCGCCAGCCATTCGCGCAGAGGCTTGTAACCTTCGCTCACCGAATATTGCAGCGCCGAGTTGACCTGCGAACCCGAAAAAATTTCCGCATAAGCCTGCTGGAACTCCTCTGCGGGAAAAAGAGCCGGGTCCGGAATACCGCCGGCAAAGGAGATGATATCGGGCTGCTCGAGCAGCTTCAGCAACTCACGGATTTCGGACGCTTTCATGCGCGAAGAGCGCGTGGCGAAAATTTGTTCCCAATTGAGCATGGGTACGTTTCCTCTTGTGTCGTTTTTATGCGTGCATCTTTACAGAAATGTCGATACGTCAGCAATACTGACTTATCAGTTTTTCGAATTATTTCTGCCTCCCTGCACCTTGCCCGCAACCGACCTGCCTTGAGACCCGATTTTGCGGACAAAGCCAAATACACCCTTGCGCAAAGCTTCACAATCACACCTTTGCGATTGACGCAGCAAGGTTTTCCGGCTGGATTGCGCGCGCGCCGTAACACGGCGAAAGCATCATGGGAGTTTGACGACATGCTGAAAAATATCGACCCGGCGCTGAATGCCGATGTCCTGCACGCGCTGCGCGCCATGGGTCACGGCGATACGCTGGTGATCTCCGACACCAACTTCCCCTCCGATTCCGTTGCCCGCCACACGACCGTCGGCAAGGTGCTGCATATCGACAACGTCTCCGCAGCCCGCGCCATGAAGGCGATCCTCTCCGTCCTGCCGCTCGACACGCCGCTGCAGCCTTCCGTCGGCCGCATGGAAGTGATGGGCGCCCCGGATCAACTGGAGCCGGTACAGGTGGAAGTGCAGAAGGAAATCGACGCGGCGGAAGGAAAATCCGCTCCCATGTATGGCATCGAGCGCTTCGCCTTCTACGAACAGGCAAAAAAAGCCTATTGCGTCATCACCACGGGCGAAACCCGGTTTTATGGCTGCTTCCTTCTGACGAAGGGTGTCATCCCGCCGGCGAAGTAAGGCCAAGAACGGGAAAATTGCGCCGGCCGCCCACCCTCATGACAATTTCAAGTTGTTATGGCAAAAACTTCCACTAGGCTTGAAAAACCAACCGGAGGTGTGCGGATCATGACCCAATATGTCCTGGCGTTCTGGAATGTCGAAAACCTGTTTGCGCCGGAGGGTTATCCGGCGCGCGAGCCGTGGATTGCCGAACGGCTGAAGAACGATCTGAAAGGCTGGACCGAGGACCTGTTCAAAACCAAGGTCAAGCAGCTCGGTCTGATCATAAGCCAGATCGGCGGCGCGGGACCGGATCTGCTCGGTGTGTGCGAAGTCGAGAACCGTTTCGTTCTGGAGACGCTGGCGGAACATCTGAACGACCTCATGCCCGCGCGTTCTTATCGTGTCGTACATGCCGATTCCAGCAAGGACCAGCGCGGCATCGATACCGCCTTCATCTACGACAGCAAAAAGCTGCTGATTAACGAAAACGAGATTTTCAGCCATTTCGTGATGCGCCGCACCGGCACGCGC
Source organism: Agrobacterium sp. 22-221-1 (assembly GCF_053522445.1). Classification (NCBI taxonomy): domain Bacteria; kingdom Pseudomonadati; phylum Pseudomonadota; class Alphaproteobacteria; order Hyphomicrobiales; family Rhizobiaceae; genus Agrobacterium; species Agrobacterium sp. 22-221-1. Next base: position 165,484 of record NZ_JBNWCL010000005.1, on the reverse strand, counting down.
GACATTACCCAATGCACCTTCATCACCAAGGGCCGCCGCCAGCTTATCGCGCTCTCCAATCACTGGCCGTCCCGCTCTGGCGGCGCGGTGGAAAGCGCCGGTTTTCGCATGACGGCCGGTGAGACGCTAGGCTATTGGCATCAGCGCATTAGGGAAGAAAAAGGAAACGACATCGCTGTCATCGCCTTCGGCGACTTCAACGACGATCCTTCCGATGCCTCGCTGCGCTACCACGCCAATTCCACCCGCGAGCGGGACGATGTCGAAAACTCGCAATCGGCCATGTTCTACAATCTCACCTGGAATTACCTGCGCCAGCCGGTGGTCGATTCCGTCGGCACGGCAAGAACGATCTACGGCACGCTCTATTTCAACGGCGATGCCAATATCTTCGATCAAATCCTCGTTTCCCGATCGCTTCTAACCGGTAGCAGCGGCTTCAAGGCGCGCGAGGAGACAGCAAAAATCGAAGCCATTGCCGCCATGGTCAGCCACAGCAAGAATGAGGGGCCGATCCGCTTCGGCCTGTCGAAGGGCGATGCGGTCAAAAACGTCAATCTCGGTGGGTTCTCCGATCACTTCCCTGTTTCGGTGGTTATCGAAGAAGAAGAGGCCATCGTGTGACAGCACATCGAAAACAAAAAGGCCGGAGCTTTCGCTCCGGCCTCCATATTTTCCCCAACAGGCAATGAAGCTTAGTTGACGGCCTTGTCGACCAGCTTGTTCTTGCCGATCCAGGGCATCATGCCGCGCAGCTTGGCGCCGACTTCTTCGATCTGGTGGGCGTCGTTGTTGCGACGAATGCCCTTGAAGCGGGCGCCGCCGGCCTTCCATTCCTGCATCCACTCGGAGGTGAACTTGCCGGTCTGGATGTCGTGCAGAACGCGCTTCATTTCAGCCTTGGTGTCGGCGGTGATGATGCGCGGACCGGTGACGTATTCGCCCCACTCGGCCGTGTTGGAGATCGAGTAGTTCATGTTGGCGATGCCGCCTTCATAGATCAGGTCGACGATCAGCTTCACTTCGTGCAGGCACTCGAAATAGGCCATTTCCGGTGCGTAACCGGCTTCGACCAGAGTTTCGAAACCGGCGCGGATGAGCTCGACGAGACCGCCGCACAGAACGACCTGTTCGCCGAAGAGGTCGGTTTCGCACTCTTCCTTGAAGTTGGTTTCGATGATGCCCGAACGGCCGCCGCCAACGCCGCAGGCGTAGGAGAGAGCGAGTTCAAGGGCGTTGCCGGAAGCGTTCTGATGAACGGCAACGAGGCAGGGAACGCCGCCGCCCTTCTGGTATTCGCCGCGAACCGTGTGGCCGGGGCCCTTCGGTGCGATCATGACGACGTCGAGCGATGCCTTCGGCTCGATGAGGCCGAAGTGAACGTTGAGGCCGTGTGCGAAAGCGATTGCCGCGCCATCACGGATGTTGCCGGCGATGTCGGCCTTGTAGATGTCGGCCTGGAGTTCGTCCGGCGTCGCCATCATCAGAAGGTCGCCCCACTTGGCGGCTTCGGCAACGGTCATGACCTTGAAGCCGTCGGCTTCGGCCTTCTTGACGGTCGGCGAACCGGCCTTCAGAGCGATGACGACGTTCTTGGCGCCGGAATCCTTGAGGTTCAGCGCATGGGCGCGGCCCTGGGAGCCGTAACCGACGATGACGACATTCTTGGACTTGATGAGATTGAGATCGGCATCACGATCATAATAAACGCGCATTTTATGGTCCTTCCCTAATGCTTGTCTCTCAGTTGTCTGAACCGGAATCTCAGGCGGGTTTGCCGCTGAGTTCCGAATGTACCTTTTCCGTACCGTAAAGGGTCAGAAAGGCGACGACCGCCTTCTTCGCCCGGGCGGAAAAATCCTTCTCCGGCGCCTCGCCCAGCAGCATGCGCACATGCAAATCCGAAACGATGAGGCCGTAAAAACCGCGATACGCCTCTTCAGCGTCATCGAAACGCAGATAGCCGGAACGGCGACCCGCTTCGATCAACCCCCGCGCCCGCCGGTCGATCTGGCGACGGCCGCGTTCCAGCAGCAGATCGCCGAGCTTCGAGCCGTCACGGCTCGCCTGCCCTATCGCCAGACGGTTAAGCGCCAGTGACACGTCACCCGCCAGCACATCCAGCAGATCATGCGCAAAAACCTCGAGGTGATCGGCAAGCTGCGGCGCAGACACGCGGTCGCCCGCCTTTTCGAAGGTGCGGACCTTGCTCTGCTGAAAGGTGATCATCGCCGCCAGCAGGCCGTCCCGGTCGCCGAACCACTTGTAGAGGCTTTCCTTGGAACAGTTGGCGGCACGCGCCAGCCCGGATGTGGTAAGCGCTTTCTCGCCGCCCTCGACCAATAGACGCAATGCCTGGTCCAGAACGGCGTTCTGGCGCGGCGAAAATTCCTGCGCTGTGATCGGGTCGGAAGCCAAGTCTTTTTCACTCCAGGGGCTCGATTAATGTACCGTACGGTACGGTTCGAGCGCCATTTAAGCGGAGGCTGCTTGCCCGTCAAGCGGATTCTTCAGGGGAGGATGAGAATTGACGCGGTGCGGCGCAGTGTGGATGCCGGCTTGGGGAGCTTTACTGGGAGGTTTTGTGTTGGTGGCAGATCAATGGCGGGTGGGGCTTGCCCCCCTCTGCCCTGCCGGGCATCTCCCCCTCAAGGGGGGAGATCGACTCGTGGTTGGGTCTCGCCCATCTCAACGTTTGCGAATGGAGCGATGGTAGGGCCTCCTGCCGATCTCCCCCCTTGAGGGGGAGATGCCCGGCAGGGCAGAGGGGGGTAAGCCCCACCCGCCATCGATCCACTAACCGACGCACAACCTTCCCAACTACCCAGCCGCGCTGATCTCCCGCGATGCATCAATATCCCGCGACGGCGATAATCCGTAGAAACGGCTATATTCGCGGCTGAACTGCGACGGGCTCTGATAACCGACGCGGTGGCCGGCGGTGCCCGCATCCAGCCGCTCCAGCAGCATCAGCCGCCGCGCCTCATGCAGCCGCAGTTGCTTCTGGTACTGAACCGGCGTCATGGCCGTGATCGTCTTGAAATGATGATGGAAGGACGAGACGCTCATGCCGATATGATCGGCCAGATCCTCGATACGCAGCTGGCGTGCGAAATTCTCGCGCAGCCAGGCAATGGCGCGGGCGATGCGGTTTCCGTGGCTGCCGGCCGCGATGATGTTCATAAGCTGCCCGCCGGCCGGTCCGGTCAGAATGCGGTAGAGTATTTCCTGTTCGATCAGCGGCGCCATGGCCGCAATGTCCGCCGGACGGTCGAGCAGGCGCAACAGGCGGATAGCCGCATCAAGAAGTTCCGGCGTGGCCGTATTGACGACGATGCCGCGCTGGGCGTTCGCCGGCTCCGCAGGCGGATCGATGGGCACGCGCCGCATGAGATCGAGCAGCTTTTCGCTGTCGATGGCAAGTGCGATGCAGAAATGCGGCACCTCCCTGCTCGCCTCCACCACCCGCCATGCAACCGGCAGATCAAGCGAGGTCAGGAGATAATCCCCTGCGCCATAGTTGATGGTGTCCGTTCCCAATTGAACGCTTTTCGAGCCCTGGATCACCAGCGCGAGACAGGGGCGATAGCTGCCGTGGCATGGGGCGCTCGGCGTCGTGCGCCGGCTGATGCCGAGGGAGTCGATTGCCGTCTGCACCTCGCCGTCCTGGGTGGCATGCCGCGCGGCAATGGAGGCGATCTCCTGATAGACATTGAACGGCAAGGACATAGGGGAAATCCCTTAACTGAAGGAAGAGATGTGTCTGATTGCCTTTTATCTAGAAAGCCGCGCGGCCCGCGCAAAGAGTGCGCCACCATATTTTTGCAGGATCGTGCAAAAAGCTTGGAGGATCGCTCTAACGCCGCCTCGCGCTTCCATCGCATATTCCGTCGTCCCCAACTCCCGAAAGGATATTCAGATGGCTATTGCTAGAGGTTACGCTGCGACCGATGCGTCGAAGCCGCTTACCCCGTTCACCTTCGAACGCCGCGAGCCGAACGATGACGACGTCGTCATCGATATCAAATATGCCGGCATCTGCCACTCGGACATCCACACCGTCCGCAACGAATGGAAGAACGCCGTCTACCCGATCGTTCCCGGCCATGAGATCGCCGGCGTCGTGAAAGCTGTCGGTTCCAAGGTTACGAAGTTCAAGGTCGGCGACCATGTCGGCGTCGGCTGCTTCGTCGATTCCTGCGTCGGCTGCGCCACACGCGATCTGGACAACGAGCATTACATGCCCGGCCTCGTCCAGACCTACAACGACGTCGATCCCTTCACGAAGACCGCGACCCATGGCGGTTATTCCGACTCGATCGTCGTCAAGGAAGGTTACGTCCTGTCGATCCCGGACAACCTGCCACTCGACGCTTCCGCACCGCTTCTCTGCGCCGGCATCACGCTCTATTCGCCGCTGCGTCGCTGGAACGCCGGTCCCGGCCAGAAGGTCGCGATTGTCGGCATGGGCGGTCTCGGTCATATGGGCGTCAAGCTCGGCGCGGCCATGGGCGCGGATATCACCGTTCTCTCGCAGACGCTGTCGAAGAAGGAAGACGGTCTGAAGCTCGGTGCGAAGGACTATTACGCCACCAGCGACGCCTCGACCTTCGAGAAGCTGGCCGGCACCTTCGACCTCATCATCTGCACGGCCGGCGTCGCCATCGACTGGAATGCCTATCTCGGCCTCCTGAAGCCCAAGGGCAGCATGGTCGTCGTCGGTGCGCCGGAACATGCAATCCCGGTGCACGCCTTCTCGCTCATCATCGGCGCGAAGAACCTGTCCGGCTCGATGATCGGTTCGATCAAGGAAACCCAGGATATGCTGGATTTCTGCGGCGAGCACAACATCGTCTCGGAAATCGAGACGATCAACATTCAGGATGTCAACGAAGCCTATGAGCGCGTGCTGAAGAGCGATGTGCGGTATCGCTTCGTCATCGATATGGCGTCGCTCGACGCGTGAGCGTTGGATAGGGCAGGCTCGCCACATCCCCACTCCGTCACCCCGGACTAGATCCGGGGTCCAGTCAGCCCAAGTCCTTGGGCTGAAAAAACTCTTCTCGGCGCGCGAGAGCCGCGTCGGCTGGATGCCGGATCGAGTCCGGCATGACGGAGGAGTAGTTTGGCGCAGCTGTCATAACACAAGGGCGGGAAGCCATGCTTCCCGCCCTTGTCATTTGCCCGCCCTGCCCTCAGGCCTCGTCCTTCAGCGTCTCTTTCTGGGTAATCAGCCGCGCGCTGTGCTGGCCGCTTAAGTAAATCCACAGCCAGCTCCAGGCCACGGCAAGCCGCGACCGGGTTCCGATCAGGAAGTAGATATGGGCAAGCCCCCATATCCACCACGCCAGCACGCCCTTAAGCTTGAACCTGCCGAAATCGATCACCGCCGCACGTTTGCCGATGGTCGCCAGATTGCCCTGATGGCTATAGCGGAACGGCGGCGGCGACGGCTGGCCGGCCAGCCGCGCCTTGATGACCTTCGCAACATAGGCGCCCTGCTGCTTTGCCGCGGGTGCGATGCCCGGCACCGGCTTGCCGTTTTCCTGATTGACGGCGGCCGTATCGCCGATGACGAAGATGTTCGGGTCGTCTTCCAGATGAAGATGCGGCCCGACGACGGCACGTCCCGCCCGGTCGGCGGCGGCGTTGAGCCATTTTGCGGCGGGCGACGCCTGCACGCCGGCAGCCCAGACCACGGTGCGGCAGGGATAATAGGTCTCGCCCACCGTCACGCCCTCATCGCTGCACGCCGTTACCGGCGTGCCGAGCAGCACCTCGACACCGAGTTTTTCGAGTGCTTCCTTCGCATAGGCCGAAAGATCTTCCGTGAAGACCGGCAGAACGCGAGGGCCGGCCTCGACGAGCAGCACCCGGGTCTTTCTGGTATCCACATTGCGGAATTCCGCCGGCAGCGCCTTGTGGGCCAGTTCAGCAATCATGCCCGCCATTTCCACGCCCGTCGGGCCTGCGCCGATAATGACGAAAGTCAGCAGCGCCTGCCGTTCCTCTTCGCTGGTGGCGAGTTCGGCGCGCTCGAAAGCCAGAAGCAGGCGGCGACGGATTGTCGTCGCATCTTCAAGCGTCTTGAGGCCGGGGGCGGAGCGCTCCCACTCGTCGCGGCCGAAATAGGCGTGGCGGGCGCCGGTGGCCAGCACCAGCGTATCGAAACCGATCACCTGACCCGAACTTAAATGCACGGTCCGCGCCGCACGGTCCACGCCGGTCACCTCCGCAAGCAGGGTCGTGACCTCCTTGCGGTCGCGGTAGAGATGGCGGATCGGCCAGGCGATTTCGGATGTCGCCAGAGCCGTCGTCGCAACCTGATAAAGCAATGGCTGGAACAGGTGGTGATTGCGACGATCTATCAATGTGATGCGGACAGGGGCCCCCTCCAGCCCGTGTACCAGTTGCAAACCGCCGAAGCCTCCACCCACGACGACAACATGATGTTCTTGCATATGTCTTCTGCCTTCATAAGCTCGCGCACGGAGCATGCGCCGGCAAACTATAGGCAAAAAAATTGACTTTGGTTATGAAATAGCCTGACCGCAGGCGTGACAAAAACGCCGGACTGTTTCAGCCATGCCATATTCAAGCGCATCCGCCGTCAGCCCGTGACCGATGGAAACCTCGGCCAGATAAGGGATGCGTTTCATCAGCTTGGGCAGGTTTGCGACGGTGAGGTCATGGCCGGCATTGACGGCAAGCCCGAGCGCCAGGGCGTGATCCGCCGTCTGCCCGAGCTTTTCGAGAAGCGCATCACCCTTTTGCGGATCGTCAAAACAGCCGCCATAGGGGCCGGTGTAAAGTTCGATACGCGCCGCCCCCGTCTCGGCCGCCAGTTCCACCGGCTCGCGTTCGCCATCGCCATCGGCAAAAAGCGAGACGCGCATGCCGCCAGCCTTCAGGCGCCCCACCACGTCTTTCAGGAAAACGCCGTGCTTGCGGAAATCCCAGCCGTGGTCGGAGGTTGCCTGCGAGGGATCGTCGGGCACCAGCGTCACCTGCTCCGGTTGGGTCTTTTCGCAAAGAACGAGGAAATCCTCGGTCGGATAACCTTCGATGTTGAATTCCGCGCCGGGAAAACTGTCGTCGATCAGGGCGCGCAGCACCGGCAGATCGGAAAAGCGGATATGGCGCTGATCCGGCCGCGGGTGTACAGTCAGCCCGCTTGCCCCCGCCGCCAGTGCAATATGCCCGAAATGCGCGACATCCGGCCATGGAAGATCGCGGCGGTTGCGTAACATGGCAATTGCGTTCAGATTGACAGAAAGTTTTGCGGGCATGGCATCGGGGCTCCGGTTCGGAATTGACATCCTGTTTCACGCAGGTTGAGGCCAATCGCAAGAAGGCCGGCGAATTTTTTATTATTACGGGAACGAAAACAGGCAATACACGTTACGGTTCTGATGTAGCGTTTGGCATGAGGTCTTGATCGGAAAACATGCCCGTCTTGGGGGAACAAGCAACGGGCACCTTTAAAAAGGCAGGCACACTGTCAAAGAGCGCGAAGGGGGAGACAATGCAGGATGGCCGGATGCCGTTCGAAAGTCACGGCGACGAGGACAAACCCAATCTAAGGATCAGCAGCTTTCTACCGGATATAAGCCTGCCCTCCTCTCTGCCCGCAGAACCCGTGCCCATCGCCGACATGGCCAATATCTTCGGGGTGACCCACCGGACGCTGCATTTTTACGAAGAAAAGGCGCTGCTGACCTCGAAGCGGATCGGCCAGATGCGGGTCTATACCCACCGCAACGTCCAGCGCATGGCCGTCATCAACGTCTGCCGTGAAGTGGGCATTTCCGTCGCCGCCATTACCGAGATCATGGAAAAATTCGTCCGTTCGCTCTCGCAAAGCGAGGCGGACGATATATTCCACGCCGCGCTGCGGCAGCGGAAGCGGGAATTGACGGCCGAGCTTTCCACCCTTCAGCGCCAGGCCCAGCAGATCGAGGAACTGCTGGTCGCCGACACGGATGCGGACGGCATGGATGGCGCGGAACGGGCGCCGGCAAAGGACATCGCCCTCACCGACACCGAACGAAAATGTCTGGAGCTGATGGCGGAGGGTTACGCCCCGGTGAGGCTCGCCCGCGCGCTTGGTCTTTCGGGCAGCGATCTCAATGTTCTCGAGGCGAAGATCATCGGCAAGTTCAATGCCAGCAACCGCTTTCAGGCGGTCGCCAAGGCGGTTCTGCTCGGCGTCATCCGTGCATAGTCACGATCAACGAACGATTGTCAGTGTCTCTGCCGCACGGGTAATGGCGGTGTAAAGCCACCTCTCGCGCGAGTCCCGGAAAGCATAGCTCTCGTCGAAGAGAACCACATTGTTCCACTGCGAACCCTGCGCCTTGTGCACGGTCAGCGCATAGCCGAAATCGAACTCGTCATAACGCTTGCGGGTGGACCACGGAATTTCCGTCTCCACATCCTCGAAGGCCGCCTTCAGCAATTTGATCTTGGCAGCACCACGATCCATATCGTCGTCTTCAGGCCGGATCATCAGGTTGATGCCGGGCTTCACCGTTTCGCGCGAAGAACTCATCACCTGCCAAAGCGAACCGTTGAGCAGCCCCTTGGCCGGATCGTTCCGGAGGCAGACCAGCTTGTCGCCGGATTGCGGGTAGTCGGCGGTAAAACCCTTCAGCTCGCGAAGCCGCTGATTGTAACGGCGGCGGGTGCGGTTGGTGCCGACCAGCACCTGATCGGCATCGAGAACCAGCGACTGCGTCACCTCGGATTTGGAAATCACCTGCGCCGTCCCGTAATCGCCGCGCATGATCTCCCGGCCTTCCCGCACATCCATGGCGAGATGGATGATGGGATTGTCCTTGGCCTGCCGATGGATTTCCGACAGCAGATAATCCGGCTCCTGCTCGGTAAAGAAGCCGCCGCCCGAAACCGGCGGCAGCTGGCCGGGATCGCCAAGCACGAGAATCGGCGTGCCGAAGCTCATCAGGTCCCTGCCGAGCTGCTCGTCCACCATCGAACATTCATCGATGATGATGAGCGCCGCCTTGGCAAGCGGGCTCTGGCGGTTGATGGAGAACATCGGCGCAATCGAAGTCTTGCCGGTTTCCTCGTCTTCCACCGTTTCTTCACCGCGCGGGCGATAGATCAGCGAATGGATGGTGCGGGCATTGGTCGCCCCGCGCGAGCGCAGCACCTGCGCCGCCTTGCCGGTGAAGGCCGCAAACAGCACCTCGCCATCGACATTTTCCGCGAAATGCTTGGCAAGCGTCGTCTTACCCGTTCCGGCATAACCGAACAGCCGGAAAACCGGCGTCCGGCCTTCCTTCAGCCAGCGGGAAACAGCCTTCAGCGCTTCGTCCTGTTGCGGTGAAAATAACATGCGCCCTCATCGCAGGATTCGAGCGTCATGCGCAACAAAAAAAGAACGAAAGATGAATCGCTACGTGAGAATGCGGCAATAAAACACGGCTGGTTTTTAAGCCGTGGTCGCTATCATCCCTTGTATGAAGATATTGATTCTCGGCGCAACAGGTTTCATCGGTTCGGAGGTTCTCAAAAGCCTGCACCTCCGCGGGCATGCCGTGACGGGGCTGGCGCGTTCGGTCACCCGCGCCCGCGACAAATGGCCTTTCGCCAACTGGGTCTCAGCCGATCTTTCCAGGATGACGCACGCGACAGACTGGTCATCGCTCGTCCATGACCATGACGCCATTGTCAATTGCGCGGGCGCGCTGCAGGACGGCCTGTCGGATGACCTTGCCGCGACGCAGGAAAAAGCGATGCTGGCGCTCTATGAAGCAGCGGCGCAGGCGGGCGGCAGACGGATAATCCAGATATCGGCCCGCACGGCGGGGGCCGCATCCGGCCTGCCCTTCCTCGCCACCAAACGCCGAGCCGATGAGGCGCTCGCCGCAAGCGGTCTGCCTCACGTCATTCTGAGCCCCGCGCTGGTGGTTGGGCGAAACGCGCACGGCGGCACGGCACTCGTGCGCGCGCTTGCAGGCTTTCCCTTCGTGGTCCCGCTCGTCAATGGACAAATCGCCGTCCGGACGGTCGCGGTGGAGGATGTGGCAACCGTGGTATGCGCGGCGATCGACGACGAAATCCCGCCGGGCAGCGATCTCGAACTCGCCGCGAAGGAAACGCTGACGTTGCAGGACGTGGTCGCCAGACACCGGCAATGGCTGGGCCTGCGCCGTGCTCCGGTCATAAATCTTCCCGCCGCCTTCATGCGCCCCGTCGGCCTTGTGGCGGATGCCGCAGGCAAACTCGGCTGGCGGTCGCCGCTGCGTTCGACCGCCATGACAGTCATGTCGGAAGGCATCGTGACGGAGAATGAAGCTGGACCGGCGATGGCCTCACTCAAGACCCTGGAACAGACGCTGGCCGCCCACCCTTCCGGCGTGCAGGACCTGTGGTTTGCCAGATTATATCTGCTGAAACCCCTGATCGTTCTCTGCCTGTCTTTATTCTGGCTGCTGTCCGGCCTCGTACCGCTGCTGAATATCACTGGAGCAGTGGCGCATTTCCTGCCCTTTATGCCGCAGGCGCCGGCTGTCATTCTCACGCTCGCCACCTGCCTCATCGATATAGCCCTCGGCATCGCCGTCCTGCTGCGGCCGCTCGCCAGAAAAGCGCTGGTCGCCATGCTGCTGGTCAGCGCCGCTTATCTGGCCGGCGGCAGCCTGCTGGAACCGACCCTTTGGCTCGATCCGCTCGGTCCTCTGGTCAAGGTTCTGCCTTCCGTCGCCCTGACGCTCGTTGCCCTCGCCACCTTGGATGAACGCTGATGGCACTTGAGGAACTTCTGCGGCTTGCCCATGTCATCGGCGCGACGGTGCTGTTCGGCACCGGCGCGGGCATTGCCTTTTTCATGGTGATGGCACGGCGGACGGCCAGCCCGGCGCTGATCGCCCATGTCTCAGGCACCGTCGTCATCGCCGACACGGTCTTTACCGCCACCGCCGCGATCATCCAGCCGGTCACCGGATATTTTCTCGCGCGCATCATCGGCTGGCCGCTGACCGAGGGCTGGATCGCGCTTTCGCTCGCCCTTTATGTCTTCACCGGCATTTTCTGGCTGCCGGTGGTGTGGATACAGATCAGACTGCGCGATATCGCCCGCGACTGCGCCGCCACCGGACAGGCCCTGCCGGCGCAATGGTTCCGGCTTTACCGCATCTGGTTCGCCTGTGGTTTTCCCGCCTTTTTCGCGGTTCTCGGCATCATCTGGCTCATGCTCAACAAGCCGGACATTCCCCTGTTCGGCTGATGCGGCTCAATTGACCGCCTGTCGCTCGACAAGCTGCGCCAGCTGCTCCGCAACCGTGTTCCAACCGTCGAAGAAACCCATCTCCGCGTGCCTGTCGCGATCCTCAGGGTTATTGTGCATGGCATAGGCCACATATTCCATGCCGTCGGGGTGATCGCGAAATGTCATCACGGCGGTGAGGAACGGCTGGGCGGAGGGGCGAAAACCCGCCGTCAGCGCATCGGTGAAAACCAGACGCTGCTCATGATCCACCGCCAGGAAACATCCTTTGACATGCGGACCGAAGGCCGTGCCGTCCTCGCTATAGCGCGTTTCGAAGGCGCCGCCGGGATGGAGCTCCATGCGGTCGACCCGGCATTGGCCGGGATGCGGCACCCACCATTGTTCGAGGCTGGCCTTGTCCGTCCAGGCATTCCAGACGAGCCGGCGCGGCGCCCTGATGATGCGTGAAACCTTCAGGTCGAGATCGGGATTGAAAGTCTCGGTCATTGGTCATTCTCCCCTTTGCTGGACATCCTGTCCTGTTGCGCCATGACGAATTGTTCGAGCCGGTCGGTGCGGCCTTCCCAGATGGCGCGTTGTTGCGACAACCAGCCATCGAGCATGGAGAACCTCTGTTTCTCCAGGGAACAGAACCGGACACGCCCCTGCTTGCGCGTCACGATCAGCCCCGCCTCTTCCAGCTGGCGGATATGTTTCATGAAGGATGGCAGGGCCATGTCGAAGGGTTCGGCCAGCGTTCCGATGCTCGCCTCCCCGCCGCCCAGCCGCAGGATCACCGCCCTGCGGGTCGGATCGGCAAGAGACTGAAAGATATCGTTGAGCGCGTCTGAATAGTTTTCCATAAGGCTAACTATCATATCGAAATAGTTAGCTCAATGGATAAGTTTAAAAATCGCGAAAATTCGTTGCCGCAGGGAATAATCCGTCGGGCTGCGGTGTCTCTTGATGTGCTGGCGGCAGAGGCCGCCCGAACCAAGGAGGATATGTCCATGAAGATCCGCTTTATCGTTCCCGCCCTCGTTCTGGCTTTTGCCGGAACGGCCTATGCCGCCCCTATGGTCGAAACCGTCAAGACCGCCAAGGGCGATGTGCTGGCGGGCGAAAAAGGCATGACGCTCTACACTTTCAAGAACGACAAGAAGGGCGTATCCAATTGTTATGACAAATGCGCGGTGAACTGGCCGCCGTTTTTCGCAGCCGCAAGCGACAAGGCCGAGGGCGCCTATTCCCTCGTGAAGCGCAAGGACGGCAAGATGCAATGGGCGAAGGATGGCATGCCGCTTTATTACTGGGTCAAGGACACGAAAAAAGGCGACGCCACCGGCGACGGTATGAACGGTGTATGGGATGCCGCAAAACCCTGATGGCATGAAGGACGAAAAGCGGGGGAACCATTCCCCCGCAGCCGGCAGTTTCGAAACCGAAATGCTGGCGCTGATGCCCATGCTGCGCCGTTATTCCCGCAGCCTTTCCCGTTCCGACGCCGATGGCGAAGACCTCTTGCAGGACTGCGTGGAAAAGGCGCTGGCCAATAAAAGGCAATGGCGCGGAACGGGTTTGAAATCATGGGCTTATACGATAATGACGAATCTTTATCGTAACCGCCACCGCGCCGAGAAACGCCACCCGTCCGAGAGCCTGGACGGCCATGAGAGCATCGCCATTGCCGACACCCTCGGCGATACGCTGGAGAATGACCGGCTGCACGGCGCTCTGGCACTTCTTTCACCGGACATGCGCGCCGTGCTGATGCTGGTGACGGTGGAAGGCTACAGCTATCAGGAGGCGGCCGAGACATTGTCGATCCCGCTCGGCACCGTCATGTCCAGACTGTCCCGCGCCCGCGAAACCCTTCGCCAGCATCTGGCGGCGGATAATATCATACCCCTGCGGAGACCAAGATGAAACGGCTAGAGGCCATAACCGAAGACGATCTGCACGCCTATGTCGACGGACTTCTTTCCGACGATGACCGCGCGGCTGTCGAGGCCTGGCTGGCGGAAAGGCCGGAAGAGCAGGCCCGTGTGGAGGAATGGAGAAAACAGGCCGATATTCTGCGCAACGCCTTCGCCTCCTATGCCGCCGCACATCCGCATGACGCATCGATGCTCAGCCCGCAAAAGAAGGATCGCGCATGGCGGGCAAAACCGGTTCTCCTGCAAACAGCGGCAGCCCTTTTGATCTTCGTGGCGGGTGCTGCGGCGGGCAGGCTTCTGCCGCCGTCTTTTTCCACACCGCAGGACGTGACGCTGGCGTCGCTGACGACGGATATTCCCGCACAGGCGAAATCCGCCTATCTCATCTATGCGAGCGAGGTGCGCCATCCCGTCGAAGTCGGCGCGGGAGAACAGCAGCATCTCGCCACATGGCTCGGCAAGCGGCTCGGTTACCCCTTCACCATCCCCGATCTCTCGAAGATCGGATACGACCTCGTCGGCGGGCGTCTTATCCCCGTCAGCGGCAAACCGGGCGCGATGCTGATGTATCAGGACAAGACCGGCCGTCGGGTGACGGTGCTGATCGGCCACAACGAGGAAAACCGCACCACCAGCTTCCGCATGGCCAGCGCCGACGGCATCGAGACCTTCTACTGGATCGACAATGAACTGGGTTACGCCGTGTCCGCCGAGCTGACGCGCGACGAGGTGCAAGCGATCGCCGAGGAATGCTACCGGCAGTTCCCGACGTGAAGACCGTTATTTCAGCATCGGCCAGAGGCTGATGACGAGAAGCACGGCCATGGTGATATTGAACCATTTGAGCCGGACCGGCACCGCCAGCCATTCCCGCAATGCCGAGCCGAAACCGGCCCAGGTGGAAACGCTGGGAAGATTGACCGCGGCGAAGGCCACACCGACGACAAGCACGGTGAGGAAATATTGCCGTTCATCCGTATAGGTCGCCATCGCCGTCACCGCCATCACCCACGCCTTGGGATTGACCCACTGAAAGGCGGCCGCGGCAAGGAAACTCATCGGCTCCGATGCGGCCGAACCTTCGCTCAGGCTGCGGGAGGTGCCGATCTTCCACGCAATCCAGACGAGATAGAGCCCGCCTGCGAATTTCAGCCCGGTGTAAAGCACGGGCACCGAATGCAACAACGCGCCGAGACCGAAGCCGACCCCGATCAGCAGCGACAGGAACCCCGCCCCGATGCCCAGCATATGCGGGATGGTGCGGCGGAATCCGAAATTCACGCCGGAGGCAAAAAGCATCATATTGTTCGGGCCGGGCGTGATGGATGTGGTGAAGGCAAACAGCACCAGCGCGACAAGAGTTTCGACAGTCATGATTTCTCCTTGAGCCGAAATCCTATCCGCCGGACCAACATCAGGCCACCCCGCCGGATCGATGGCCGTGGTCAATTTTTTTGATGGATCGATCCTCTCCATGCCGGCTTTGAGAAGTCGGAACAAAGTTCTATTGTCCGACTACCAACCGCTGGAGCGAACCCATGTATGACGATATTCCTTCCGTCACCCTGCCCTCCGGAAAAGAGGTTCCCGCCCTTGGCCTCGGCACCTGGAACATGGGGGAGACGAGATCATCCGCGCCGCAGGAGGTCGAAAGCATCCGCAAGGCGATCGATCTCGGCATGACGCTGATCGACACGGCGGAAATGTATGCGGACGGCAGATCGGAAGAGGTGGTCGGCGCGGCCATCGCCGGTCGTCGACAGGACGTGTTTCTGGTCAGCAAGGTCTATCCCTGGAACGCCAGCGAAAGAGGCACGGCGGAGGCCTGCGAGCGCAGCCTTGCAAGGCTCGGCACCGACCATATCGACCTCTATCTGCTGCACTGGCGCGGCGAGCATTCGCTTGCGGAAACCGTGGCGGCTTTCGAAAGGCTGAAGAGCGACGGCAAGATCGGCGACTGGGGCGTCTCCAATTTCGACACCGACGACATGGAGGAGCTTTTCGCGGTTCCCGGCGGCAAGAACTGCGCCGCCAATCAGGTGCTCTACAATCTGTCCCGACGTGGGCCGGAGTTTTCGCTGCTGCCCTGGTGCCAGGAGCGCGGCGTGCCGCTGATGGCCTATTCCCCCATCGAGCAGGGCCGCATCTTGAAGAACCACGAACTCATCCGCATCTCCAAGGCCTATCAGGCGACACCGGCGCAACTGGCGCTCGCCTTTCTTCTGGAGAGGGACGGCGTCATCGCCATCCCGAAATCCGCCAGCGTTTCCCGCGTCGAGGAAAATCGCGGCGCGACCGATCTTGAAATAACCGAGGAAGACTGGGCGGCGCTGGACGCCGTCTTCCCGCCGCCGACGCGCAAGACCGCGTTGGAAATGCTGTGAGGTAACAGAGAGTTACGAAACACTTCGGAATCAATCGCTCAAGCGATTGAATCGGAATGTGAACGCCACGCCGAAAAGCAGGCCCGTTGTGCGGGGATGCGACATCAGGCACGGACCGGAAGAAACGGCGCGGCAAGCCGCGCCGTCAGACCATGAGAACGCACCGCGCTTCATTACGGTATGCGGTGTTCATATTCCTCTTTCAGCCCCAGCCAGGTATCCCAGAAGGGTTCCGGCTCCTCTTCCTGAAGCCGGGCAGCGAGAATATCGAGGTGCACGTGCCAGCCGGCGCTGACATTGAGCTTGGTCGTGCGATCCGCAAGCCGGCGATGAACCAGCGTCAGAAGCACGTCCTTGCCCAGAGCCTGAAGCTCGATGGACACCTCCGCGCCCTCGCCCCAACTGAAGACAAGGCGGTGCGGCGGAACGACGGTGATGATGCGGGACGCCATCCTGTGCTCTTCGGAAAAGCCTTCCGGGCGACGGCCCGGCGGATCGGAAAGCTCATCGTTACGCCAGACGAGTTCGAACGGCGCATCGGGCGCAAGCCGCATTTCGCCGGAAGCCAGCCAGCGACGGCGAAGCTCGCTTTGTGTCAGATAGGCCCATACCCGCTCGATCGGCCCCGGCAGCAGCCGTTCGATCTTCAGGGTCGTCGGTTCGACAAGACGGCCATAGGCGTCAGGCATTGCAATATCAGCCATTGTCATTTCCTCCATCTGCAGGGATTTTTCCCTGATCATCCTCCCTGAGCATTTGCTCAAGAATATCGAGGCGGCTGCCCCAGAACTGTCGGTAGAAATCGAGCCATTCATGCGCCTCTGCCAAGGGTTCCGGCGCAAGACGGCAGACATGGATGCGCCCCCTCACCTCGCGGCGGATAAGCCCCGCATTTTCCAGCGCCTTGATATGTTTCGAGGCGGCGGCGAGCGATATGTCGAACGGCCGGGCCAACTGGCTCACCGTTCGCTCACCAAGGGAAAGATCGCGTAGCATCGTGCGCCGCGTGGCGTCGCCAAGGGCATGAAAGACGGTATCGAGATGTGAAGCGGATAATTCAACCATGTTGTTGAATATAGACTGTCAATGCGGAAAGTCAACCATATGGTTGAATGTCTGCCGATCCGGACGAAGCCATAAAAAAACCCGCGGCGAACCGCGGGCTTATATTCCAACATATGCTCCGGATATGGAGGTTACATCCCCTGCGGGCCGCGATTCATCGCCGCGATACCGGTGCGGCAAATCTCGATCAGGCCGAGCGGCTTGATGATCGCCACGAACTGGTCGATCTTCGACGACTTGCCGGTGATCTCGAAGATGAAATGCTCCACCGTCGCATCCACTACCTTGGCCTGAAACGCATCGGCAAGGCGCAGCGTCTCAGCGCGGTCCTCGCCGGAACCGGCGACCTTGATGAGCGCCACTTCGCGCTCGATAGGCCGCTCCTGACCGAGTTCGCGGGCGCGAACGGTGAGATCGAGAACCCGGTGCACCGGCACGATCCGCTCAAGCTGCGCCTTGATCTGCTCCAGCACGATGGGTGTGCCGCGCGTAACGATGGTGATGCGCGACAGATGCGCCTCATGTTCCGTTTCCGAAACCGTCAGGCTTTCGATGTTGTAGCCGCGGCCGGAGAACAGGCCGATGACCCGGGCGAGAACGCCCGGCTCGTTGCTGACGAGAACCGACAGCGTGTGATTTTCGACGGCAGCCGTTTCCTTCTGGATGAAATAGGCCGAGCCGGTGGGTTGTAGGTGTGCGTTCATGTCCTTTTCCTCTCCCGGCTCAGACTAGCTGACGGCCCTTGGCGTCAATGGCGTTGGCAACCGCTTCATCCGTCGCCTCATCCGGCAACAGCATCTCGTTATGGGCTTTACCAGACGGGATCATCGGGAAGCAATTGGCAAGATTGGCGACGCGGCAATCGAAAATGACCGGCTTCTTGACCGCGATCATTTCTGCAATCTTGTCGTCCAGTTCCTTCGGATCGTCGCAATACATGCCGACCGCGCCATAGGCTTCCGCCAGCTTGACGAAATCGGGCATGGCTTCCGTATAGGAATTGGACAGGCGGTTGCCATGCAGCAGCTGCTGCCATTGGCGCACCATGCCCATATACTGGTTGTTGAGGATAAAGATCTTCACCGGCAGACCGTACTGGATGGCGCAGGACATTTCCTGAATGCACATCTGGATCGAGGCGTCGCCGGCAATATCGATGACCAGCGCGTCCGGATGCGCGACCTGAACGCCGATGGCCGCCGGCAGGCCATAGCCCATGGTGCCGAGACCGCCCGAGGTCATCCAGTGGTTCGGCTCCTCGAAACCGAAGAACTGCGCCGCCCACATCTGATGCTGGCCGACTTCGGTGGTAATGTAAGTGTTGCGGCCCTTCGACGCCTCATAGAGCCGCTGCAAGGCATATTGCGGCATGATGACATCGTTGGAATTCTTGTAGGC
Source organism: Agrobacterium sp. 22-221-1 (assembly GCF_053522445.1). Classification (NCBI taxonomy): domain Bacteria; kingdom Pseudomonadati; phylum Pseudomonadota; class Alphaproteobacteria; order Hyphomicrobiales; family Rhizobiaceae; genus Agrobacterium; species Agrobacterium sp. 22-221-1. The sequence goes on along the minus strand of NZ_JBNWCL010000005.1, from coordinate 147,467 downwards.
GAAGGAATTGCGGGCGCGCCAGCGCTCGATCTGCGCCCACCAGTCGGCCGTCTGCGCCTTCTCAACCTTCTTCGGCAGAGCGCGCCACAGGCGAACCATATCCTCCAGAACATGGCTGACATCGCCGATAACAGGAACATCGACGCGAACCGTCTTGTTGATCGAGGACGGGTCGATGTCGATATGGATCTTCTTCGAGTTCGGCGAGAAGGCATTGATGCGGCCGGTAATTCGGTCGTCGAAACGCGCGCCGACGCAGACCAGAACGTCGCAATCATGCATCGTCATATTGGCTTCGTAGGAACCGTGCATGCCCAGCATGCCGAGCCAGTTCTTGCCGGAAGCCGGATAAGCGCCGAGACCCATCAGCGTCGAGGTGATCGGGAAGCCGGTCAGCTCGACCAGTTCGCGCAGCAAACGGGTTGCCTCCGGGCCGGAATTGATGACGCCGCCGCCGGTATAGAAAACCGGCTTCTTCGCCTTCGACATCAGCTCGATGGCCGCATGAATGGCGTTCAGATCGCCCTGAACCTTCGGCTTGTAGCTCTTCTGCTGAACGGAAGCGGAAGGCGGCGTATAGGTGCCGGTGGCGAACTGGATGTCCTTCGGAATATCAACGACGACAGGACCGGGACGACCCGTCTGCGCGATGCGGAAAGCCTCGTGAATGATGCCCGCCAGTTCGTTGACGTCCTTGACCAGCCAGTTGTGCTTGGTGCAGGGGCGCGTAATGCCGACGGTATCACATTCCTGAAACGCGTCGGAACCGATCAGCGTGGTGGGAACCTGGCCGGACAGGCAGACGAGCGGAATGGAATCCATCAGCGCATCCTGCAGCGGCGTGACCGCATTGGTCGCGCCGGGGCCGGAGGTGACGAGCATGACGCCGACCTTGCCGGTGGAACGGGCATAACCTTCGGCCGCATGGCCGGCGCCCTGCTCGTGGCGCACGAGAATGTGCTGGATGTCTTCCTGCTGGAAAATCTCGTCATAGATCGGAAGCACGGCACCACCAGGGTAACCGAAGATGTGCTCGACGCCATTATCCTTCAGCGCCTGCAGAACGATCTCCGCACCTGTCATGCGATTGCTGTTTTCCGTATTGTCCTTATCCGTCATTGCCTGTTTCCATCCCGCTTTGGCTTTGGATATCGAGGAGCCCGAGGGCCTGTTTGAAGACATAAAAAAAGGCCCCTAGAGGAGCCTCGTTCAGCGCATGGGTGCTTTCGCCGGATGGTTACACCATCCTGCCCATGCGCCGTCCCACCACGATAAGTACGTTAAGATTTTTCATGGGCCGGAGTGTTAGCCACAAAAGCGCCAGCCGTCAACGCATATTGCGGGAAAAAATCGCCACCGCCTTCTTTTATTACCCGAAAGGCTGCTTCGGCGAAATTTTCGAACGCAGCCGATACACATGTTGTTAAGCATAATCTTTTAATATCGAGAACGCAGATACTGCCCGAACCACCGCGATCATCCGCATGTACCGGGAAAAAATGTGAGTAACGACACGTTTCATAATGCGTCCCGCATGGACGAAAACGAACGGCGATCCGGCCAGCAGCCGGCGAACCGCATGCTGGGCCGCGTCATCGCCTGTAACGGTGCGCATGCCACCATCGCCGCCGAAACGGAACCCGGCACCACCGATGTCTCGCAGCTCTGGTCCGTCGGACGCCTGATCTCCATCGAAATGGGTACGAGCCGTGTGGCGGCGCTGGTCTTTTCCATGCGAACCGGCGAGGACTACTGGGCGGCGGACAGGCCGAACAGGCTGCTGATCGAGGTTGAACTGGTGGGCGAAGTCTATCGCACCGAGGACGGCAGCGAGCGCTTTTCCACCGGCATTTCCCGTTACCCCTATCTCGGTGCAGTGGCGCATCGCATCCGCACCAGCGATCTTGCCAAGATTTACGACAGCGGCAAGCGCGACGCCTGCACGATCGGCAGGCTGACGCAGGACGACACGATCAACGCCACCATCAGCATTCCCCAGATGCTCGCCAAACATTTCGCCGTCGTCGGCTCGACGGGTGTGGGCAAGACCACCGCCGTCTCGCTCCTTCTGAAAAAGGCGATCGAGACCGACCCGAAGCTGCGTGTCCTCATTCTCGATCCGCACAATGAATTCGCGGCCGCCTTTCCCGATCATTCGGTCGTCATCGACACCGATACGCTGGATCTTCCCTTCTGGCTGATGCGCCTTGAGGAATTTGCGGAAGTGATTTTCCGCGGCCGCAAGCCCGTGCCGGAAGAAATGGATGTCCTTCGCGACCTCGTTCCGGAAGCGAAAAAGGCATTTCGCGGCACCGAGGGTTCCGCCGTGCGCCGCACGTCCGACAAGAGCGCGATCACGCCGGATACGCCGGTGCCCTATCGCATGGCCGATCTTCTCGCCCTCATCGACGAGCGTATCGGCCGGCTGGAAGGGCGTGGCGAAAAACCCGCGCTGCGTTCGCTGAAAGGCCGCATTCTCTCGGCCATCAACGACACGCGCTACAATTTCATGTTCTCCAGCAATACGATCAGCGACACCATTCTGGAGACGGTCGCGCATATTTTCCGCATTCCCGGGGAAGGCAAGCCGATTTCGGTGTTCCAGCTCTCCGGCATCCCCTCCGAAGTGGTGAATTCGGTGGTCTCCGTCCTCTGCCGCATGTCCTTCGAACTGGCGGTGCTGGCGCGCGGCTCGCTGCATATGCTTGTCGTCTGCGAGGAAGCGCACCGTTATGTGCCCGCCGATCCAGAGCGCGGCTTTTTCCCCACCCGGCAATCCATTGCCCAGATCGCCAAGGAAGGCCGCAAATACGGCATTTCGCTCGGCGTCATCAGCCAGCGGCCAAGCGAACTGGACCAGACCATCCTGTCGCAATGCTCGACCGTTTTCGCCATGCGGCTGTCGAACGAGATCGACCAGAAGATCATTCTCTCCGCCGTACCGAACGCATCGACCTCGACCACCAGCTTTCTGTCTTCCATCGGCAATGGCGAGGCCATCGCCTTCGGCGAGGCCGTCAATGTGCCGATGCGCATGCGTTTCGACCGCGTGGCCACGGCCAAATTGCCGAAAGCAAGCGGCACCATCAGCCATACGAACCATGAAACCCCTGACACGGTCGATCTGAACAACATCGTCACCCGCATGCGCGCCACAGCCAAGCCTGTTATCACCGGCTTCCAGCAAAGCGTCGAAGCAGCCTTTTCCGATCTGCCGGAGCCGGCAGCCGCACCACGGGAGACGGACGACATCGACCGCTGGAAGCGGGAACTGGGAACGGCCGCACCGGAGGGATATGAGCCCTACCGCCCGGACATGCTGCCCGGCCGCACGCTCTCCGGATCGCCAAATCCGGCGGCACCCGATGCCGCCTCCGGCGCCGTCAACGAATTGCGCAAGGCGAGTTTCCAGATGCAGGCGCAGAATGGCCCACCGCCCGGCGATGCACGTCCCTCGCTCCGCGAAAGCCTGCTGAAGAAGCCGCTCGGCAGTCTCTACCGGAAAGATTGATGGGCGCTCTCACGGCTGGATACGTGTCCAGTCGTCCCCCATCTGGTTGCGGAACCAGGTCATCTGCCGTTTGGCATATTGACGGGTCGCGGCCGCCGATTTTTCGATCACCTCCACCTCGCCGATGCGCCCGGCCAGCATATCGGCAATCTGGGCAACGCCGATCGCCTTCATTGCGGTGGCATCGGATGCAAGGTTGAGCGCGAGAAGCGCCTGCACCTCCTCCACCGCCCCGCTATCCATCATCATCTCGAAACGCCGGTTGATGCGGTCATGCAGCACCGGCCTTTCCGGCAGGACGACAAATTTTTGCGCCCGGTCGGGATCGACGATTATCGGGCCGCTGGCGCGCTGAAAATCCCGGATCGACTTTCCGGTCGCCTTGAGCACCTCCAGCGCCCGGACAATACGCTGGCCGTCTCCCGGCTGCAGCATATCCGCCATGGTCGGATCGTGCCGTGCGAGTTCGGCATGGAGCGCAGCCGCCCCCTCCCCGATCAGCCGGGCACGCAGCCCATCGCGGATGTCATCGGGAATGGCGGGCATGTCGGAAAGCCCACCCGTCAGCGCCTTGAAATAAAGCCCCGTACCGCCGACGATGACGGGCAAACGCCCCTGCCCGCGCAAATCCGCAAGCAGGGCGGAAATCTCCCGCAGCCATTCGCCGGTTGAATAGAGGCTGCTCGCCGGCACATGGCCGTAGAGAAGATGCGGCACGCCCTCCATCTCGTCTTCGGACGGCCGCGCGGTCAGCACCCGCAGCGTGTCGTAAACCTGCATGCTGTCGGCATTGATGACGACGCCGTCCCGCTCCCGCGCCAGACGAAGCGCAAGCGCGGACTTGCCGCTTGCCGTCGGGCCGGTTATCAGGATCGCATCAAAATTCTCATCAAGGTTTTTCATCATGGCTCTCGTTGCCACGCTTATCGCCAATCCGTCAAATCCTGTTCTGACACCGGCCCTCGGCGAGGCGGCCGCAAAAGCCGTCAACGCATCGGGCCTTTATTGGCTGGCCGATGGCATTGCCTGCGATATCGCCCTGCCTTCCGGCACAGCAGCCGAACAGGCGCGGAGCGCCATTGCAGCCACGCTTGCCGGCCAGCCAGTCGATATCGTCATCCAGGAACAGGATCAGCGCCGCAAGAAACTGCTGATCGCCGATATGGATTCGACCATGATCGGCCAGGAATGCATTGACGAGCTGGCCGCCGAAGTCGGGCTGAAGGAAAAAGTTTCCGCTATTACCGCCCGCGCCATGAATGGCGAGATCGCCTTCGAACCCGCACTGCGGGAACGTGTGGCGCTGCTGAAGGGCCTGCCTGTCTCGGTTATCGACGATGTCATCGAAAAGCGCATCACGCTTACCCCCGGCGGCAGGGAGCTGATCGCCACCATGAAGGCCAAGGGCTATTACACCGCCCTCGTTTCCGGCGGCTTCACCGTCTTCACCGGCCGCGTCGCCGCCATGCTGGGTTTCGATGAGGACCGCGCCAATCTGCTCGGCGAAGCCAATGGCGAACTTGACGGCACCGTTGCCGAACCGATCCTCGGCAAACAGGCCAAGGTGGACGCGCTGAACGATATCGCCGCAAGGCTCGGCATCTCGCCGGAAGAGGCGATGGCGGTCGGCGATGGTGCCAACGATCTGGGCATGCTGCATCTCGCCGGCGCAGGCGTTGCCCTGCACGCCAAACCGGCCGTGGCCGCCGAGGCGCAGATGCGCATCGACCATGGCGACCTGACCGCGCTTCTTTACATCCAGGGCTATCGCAAGACGGATTTTGTCACTCCATGATCATCCGAGAGACGCCACGACTCATTCTGCGCGAGTGGAAGGAGAGCGACCGTGACCTGTTCCGCGAAATCAACGCCGACGAAAAAGTCATGGAGTTTTTCCCCTTCCGCCGCAGCCATGCGGAAGCGGACGCCGTGCTGGAAACCATCAACGGCATGATCCGCGGCAGCGGCTATGGCTTTTACGCCATGGAACTGCGTGAAACCGGCGAGGTCATGGGCTTCTGCGGCATCTCCCCCGTCATGAACCTCGATCCGCCCTTCCCGGTCGGCACCATGGAGATCGGCTGGCGGCTCGCCACCCGCTTCTGGGGGCACGGCTATGTCACGGAAGCGGCGCAGTCGCTGCTCGTCATGGCCTTCGACGAAAAGGAAACGCCGGAAATCGTCTCCTTCGCCGTCCACAACAACCACCGTTCGACGGCGGTGATGGAGCGCATCGGCCTGAAGCGCGATCCTTCCCGCGACTTCGACCATCCCCGCGTGCCGGAAGAGACGCATCCGCATCTGCGGCCGCACGTCACCTATGCGCTGACGCTGGAGGAGTGGCGGGCGCGATAAGGCACCTGCCCGCCAGTTCCCAAGGTCATTTCACGGCGGCATTGCCGCCATCGGCGAACAGAGCGGCACCGGCGACGAAGCTCGCCATGGGGCTCGCGAGGAAAAGCGCTGCCCGCGCAATTTCCGGCGGCTCCGCGATACGTTTCATTGCATGCAGGCCGGCGGCCCATTCCTTCTGGGCGTCGTCTCCCGCAGCAGGTGTATCGACCCCGCCGGGCAGCAGCGCATTGGCGCGAATGCCTTTGATCGCATAGTCGGCGGTGATGGAGCGCATCGGCCTGAAGCGCGATCCTTCCCGCGACTTCGACCATCCCCGCGTGCCGGAAGACACGCATCCGCATCTGCGGCCGCACGTCACCTATGCGCTGACGCTGGAGGAATGGCGGGCGCGATAAGACACCTGCCCGCCAGTTCCCAAGGTCATTTCACCGCGGCATTGCCGCCATCGGCGAACAGAGCGGCACCGGCGACGAAGCTCGCCATGGGGCTTGCGAGGAAAAGCGCTGCCCGCGCAATTTCCGGCGGCTCAGCGATACGTTTCATCGCGTGCAGGCCGGCGGCCCATTCCTTCTGCGCGTCGTCTCCCGCGGCAGGTGTATCGACCCCGCCGGGCAGCAGCGCATTGGCGCGAATGCCTTTGACCGCATAGTCGGCGGTGATGCCTTTCACCAGCCCCATCAACCCCGCCTTGGCCGCGCCATAAGCCGCCATGCCCGGTATGCCGGCGCTGGTGCCGACGAAGCTCGAGGTGAAGACGATGGAACCGCCACCCCGCATCAACATCGGCGGAATCTGGTAGCGCGCGCCCAGAAAGGCGGAAGTGAGATTGACGTTGAGCGCATGATCCCATTCCGCAGGCAAAATCTCCGCCAGCGGTTTCATGGCCCCCACCGCTCCGGCATTGTTGACGGCGATGTCGAGGCCACCGAAGACGCTTATGGCCTCATCCGCCAACCGCGAATGGGTTTCGGCAACACCGGCATCGCCGGCAACCGCGTGGACGCGGCCGCCGGCCTCACGAATATCTGCGGCAACCTCATGCAGGGCCTTTTCGCCGCGCGCATTGATGACAACGGCCGCACCTTCGGCCGCAAACAGCATCGCCGTCGCCCGGCCGATGCCGGATGACGCGCCGGTGATGATGGCAACCTTGTTTTCGAGTAATTTCATATCCTTGGCCTCCGTTCGATGGAGACCAAGAATTAGAGAGCGGCCGGGATCACAACCACCCGATTCCTGCCTGACCGGGCGGAAAGCGCCTTATTCCAGCGGTAGCGCCACGACGCGCAGATTACCCTGCGCATCGGCCACCATCATATGCGCATTCTTGCGGCCTTCGGATTTCAGGCCGTTGACGCGCACCAGCACGTCGCCCGGAACTTCCATGAAATCCTGCCCAACCTCGACGATGATATCGCCGGCCTTCATACCCTTCTGCTCGGCGGGCGAACCCGGATCGACGCTCGCCACCAGCACGCCTTCGACGCTTTCGGCAATGCCCTTTTCGGTGCGCAACTCGTTGCTCAGCACCACGAGGTTCATGCCGAGCACGCTCTGCGGCGCCTCGCGCACTTCCGGCGTCTGGTCCTGCGCCTGATCGTCGGCGCCGCCATCATCTTCCGGTGCAACCACACCGCCATCGCCGTCTTCGCTCTGCTGATCTTCGGCCGAGGCCTTTTCGTCGGTCGTATCCTGCAATTGCCCGAGCTTGACCTTGACGGTCTCTTGCCTGCCGTCACGCAAGATCACCACATCGACCTCCTTGCCGACCGGGCTTTCCGCCACGATCCGCAAGAGGTCGCGCATCTCATGAATATCCTTGCCGTCGAATTTCAGCACGACATCGCCGGCCTGGATAGGGCCGTTCTCCACCGGTCCGCCCTTGGCGACGCCGGAGATCAGCGCACCCTTGGCGCTGTCCATGCCGAGACTTGCCGCCACATCGTCGGTGACGGGCTGGACGCGAACGCCAAGCCAGCCGCGACGCGTCTCACCGAACTCGATGAGCTGCTGGACGATATTCTGGGCAAGCTCCGTCGGCACGGCGAAACCGATGCCGATCGAACCGCCGCTCGGGGAAATGATCGCCGTATTGATGCCGATAACCTCACCCTTCATGTTGAAGAGCGGACCGCCGGAATTGCCCTTGTTGATGGCCGCATCCGTCTGGATGAAATTATCATAGGGACCGGCATTGATATTACGCCCGCGCGCGGAAATGACACCCACTGTCAGCGAGCCGCCAAGCCCGAAGGGGTTGCCGATGGCCATCACCCAGTCGCCGATGCGCATGCTGCGCGAATCGCCGAACTTGACGGCCTTCAGCGGCGTTTTCGGCTCCACCTTCAACACCGAAAGGTCGGTTTTGGTATCGGTGCCGACCAGCGTTGCCTTGAGCTTCGATCCGTTCGGGAAAATCACCTCGATGGCGTCAGCACCCTCGATAACGTGGTTGTTGGTAACCACATAGCCCGCCGGATCGATGACGAAACCCGAACCCAGCGAACTCACCTTTTCGCCACCCTCGGGCTTCTGGCTGTCGAAATAATCCTTGAAGAATTCCTGGAAGGGCGAGCCCTCCGGCAGACGCGGCGGAACAGGGCCCTTGCCCTCGGTCTTGACGTTCTGCGACGTGGAAATATTCACCACCGCATCGAGAAGCGGCTCGGCGAGATCGGCCACCGATTCCGGCCCATGGCTCTGCGCTCTCGCAGCAACCGGTGCCGTCAGGCTACCTGCCACAAGCGCGATGCCCGCGACTGCGGCGATGCTGCTGCGAAAAGGCGAAAGAAGGGTCACGGCCATAAGCGTCCTCGCGTTTCAAATAGTCTTGCCCTGCATATATCGGCAAAGCATAAGGCGGAATGATGAAGTGTAAAAATACCTTTTCGTGAACAGGCGGGGGACGCCTTGCCCTTAGCCACAGCATTGGCACGAAAACGGACCAAAAAGAAAGGGCCGGTAAAACCGGCCCCTCCAAAATCATTTTATCCGCTATCAGTTCGCCGGTGCTGGCTGCGGGGCAGCCGGAGCGGCAGGAGCCGCACCGTCGATATTGTTGAAATAACGGAAGAAGGTCGAGTCCGGAGACAGAACCAGCGTCGTGCCGTTGCCGTTCAGCGCATTGGCATAGGCGGACATGGAGCGATAGAACTCGAAGAAGTTCGGATCGCGCTGGAAAGCCTCGCCGAACACCTTGTTGCGCTCCGCATCGCCTTCACCGCGCAGAACTTCGGACTGACGGCGGGCGTCGGATTCCAGCTCGACGACCTGACGGTCGGCGATGGCGCGGCGACGCTGCGCCTCTTCGTTACCGCGGGCGCGGATCAGTTCGGCCTCGGCCAGACGTTCCGACTTCATGCGCTCGAAGGTCTGCTGCGAGACTTCCTGCGTCAGATCGGTACGGCGAATGCGGACATCCACGATGCTGATGCCGAGCGATTCCGCATCGGGACGCAGATCGTCACGCACTTCCTGCATCATCGATGCACGAGCGTCCGAAAGCGCCGATTCGAAGCCGCGCAGACCGTAGACCCGGCGCAGCGAGGCGTCGAGACGGGTACGCAGGCGAGATTCCGCCGACATCTGGTCACCCGAGACCGTCTGCCGGAAGCGGCGCGCATCCGTGATGCGATAGACCACGAAGGCATCGACCTCGTAGAACTTGCCGCCGGAAACCTGAACACGGATATTGTCGTGATCGAAGCGCAGCGCCCGGTTCTCGATATATTGCACCCGGTCGGCATCCATGAAGGCGAAGGGCAGCTTGAAATAGAGGCCCGGCGCGGTTTTCACATCCTGGATTTCACCGAAGCGGACGACGATGGCCTGCTGGCGCTCGTTGACGACGAAGATCGACGAGTAACCGAGGAAAAGCACGACGGCGAGACCGACGAGAATGGCAGAAAGACGGTTACCCATATCAGTTGCCTCCCTGCTGTGCTGCGCCCGGATTGTTGCGCATGATCTCGTTCAGAGGCAGATAAGGCACCACGCCCTGTTTCTCGTCGATGATGATCTTGTTGGAGCCCTTCAGGACCTGTTCCATCGTTTCCAGGAACATGCGCTGGCGGGTCACGTCCGGCGCGGTGCGATACTGGTCATAGATGGAGACGAAGCGCTGCGCCTCACCCTGCGCCTCGTTGACGACGCGCGACTTGTACGCGTTCGCTTCTTCGAGGATCTGCGCGGCCTGACCGCGAGCGGCGCCGAGCTTCTGGTTGGCGTACTGGTTGGCTTCCTGAACGAAGCGGTCTTCGTCCTGTTCGGCGCGCTGCACTTCGTCGAAGGCGTCGGCCACTTCGCGCGGCGGCGCCGCATCTTCGATCGCCACGGCATTGATGGAAATGCCGGCGCCATAACCGTCCATGGTGGACTGGATGATGGTGCGCACATCCGCCGCAATCGCCTGACGGTTATCGCGGAAGATGTCCTGTGCCGGACGACGGCCGACGACTTCGCGCATGGCGCTTTCGGAAACCTGCTGCAGGGTTTCGGCCGGGCTGTCGACGTTGAAGAGATAGGATTTCGGATCCGAAACCGTATAGAGCACCGAGAACTGCACGTTGACGATGTTCTGGTCGCCCGTCAGCATCACGCCGCTCGACGAAGACGACGAGGCGCGCGAACCGATATTCTGCTGCTGCTCGGTAACCTTGACGATTTCGACCGTCTCGATCGGCCACAGATGGAAATGCAGACCGGGCATCGAGATTTCGTCCTTCGGACGTCCGAAACGCAGCTCCACGCCGCGCTCGTCCGGCTGGACGGTATAGATGGACTGGATGCCGAGGAAAACCAGCACGACGAGAACCACGATGGCAACCGCACCGCCGTTGAAGCCGCCGGGCAGCACATTCTTGAAACGGTCCTGGCTGCGCCGGATGATCTCTTCGAGATCGGGCGGGCCGCCATTGCCGCCGCCACCGCCGCGAGGCCGGTTAGGCCCCTGCCCCCATGGGCCGCCACCGCCGCCCTGGTTGTTTCCTCCACCGCCGCCGCCCCAAGGGCCGCCGCCGCCATTCTGATTGCTCCAGGGCATCAATACCTCTTTATAAAAGCCTCTCCCGGTTCCGTTCGAAAGCGATTGCTCGCGTGCGGCGGGAATATCGACCCGTTATAGGAAGGAGAAGCGTCCGTTTCAACGCAGAGGTGGTAACTAAATACCCAATCAGGGTAAATAGTTCACTTTGACGCGGCTCTTCGCACATAAGTGGTAAACAGAACCGGATAATTGTCCTTTTCCCCTGCGGGAGCGGGGATTTCCTCGGTTTTCTCAAAAACGGCAGGATCGATTTCCGGAAAAAAAGTGTCGCCATCGAGCTTTACCGCGACATGGGTGACGGAAAGTTGATCGGCGAAGGGCATGGCCTGACGGTAAATCTCACCGCCACCGGCCACGAAGACCTCATCCACACCCAGTTCCGCAGCCTTGCTTCTGGCAAGCTTCAAAGCCTCATCCAGCGAGGAGACGACATCCACGCCTTGCGGCCGGTAATCGGCATTGCGGCTGACGATGATATGCGGGCGGCCCGGCAATGGACGCTCGCCGACGGATAAAAATGTCTTGCGGCCCATGATGAGCGGCTTGCCCATCGTCATCGCCTTGAAGCGCTTGAGGTCGGTGGAAAGCTTCCACGGCATGTCGAGGTCGCGGCCGATGACGCCGTTTTCGGACACCGCAACGATGATGGTGACACGCGGCTCGCTCATACCGCGATCGGCGCCTTGATGCTTGAATCGGCCTCGTAGTTTTCCAGCGTAAAGTCTTCGAACTTAAAGCTGAAAATATCCTTCACATCCGGGTTGAGGCGCATCGTCGGCAGGGCCTTCGGCATGCGGGTCATCTGCAGCTTCGCCTGCTCGAAATGATTGGCATAGATATGCGCATCGCCGAGCGTATGGACGAAATCGCCCGGCTTCAGGCCGGTGACCTGCGCCACCATCAGCGTCAGAAGCGCATAGGACGCAATATTGAAAGGCACGCCGAGAAAAATGTCGGCCGAGCGCTGATAGAGCTGGCAGGAGAGCTTTCCATCCGAAACATAGAACTGGAACAGGCAATGGCAGGGCGGCAGCGCCATCTCGTCCACCAGCGCCGGGTTCCATGCCGAAACGATGTGACGGCGGGAGTTCGGATTGGTTTTCAGGCTCTCGATCAAAAGCGCGATCTGATCGACATGGCGACCGTCCGGTGTGGGCCACGAGCGCCACTGCGCACCATAGACCGGACCGAGATCGCCGTTCTCATCGGCCCACTCGTCCCAGATGGAAACGCCGTTTTCCTTGAGATAGGCGATATTGGTATCGCCCTTCAGGAACCACAGCAGTTCATGAATGATGGAGCGCAGATGCAGCTTCTTGGTAGTGAGAACCGGAAAACCTTCGGAAAGGTCGAAACGCATCTGGTAACCGAACACCGAGCGCGTACCCGTGCCGGTGCGGTCTCCACGGTCGGAGCCGGTTTCCATCACATGCCGGAGAAGATCGAGATATTGTTTCATGCGTTCTGCCGCCGATTCCCTGATACCAGGGGAATATAATAGCACAGGGCGGCAGAACCAATCACCGGAGAAACGCTTATCCCCGCCTTTCAGGAAAAATCAGAGAGATTGCAGTTTCCCGAGTTCCTTGGCGACCAGATAATAAAAGGTCACGCGCGATTTGGAGCGGTCCGCCGCCATGGCCTTGGCAACGGCATCGATTGCCTGATCGGCCGTACCGTCGGTCACGCCGAGCTTCTTGCCGCACCAGCTCGCCTTCACACGTGCAAGCTCTTCCGGATCGGAAGCGGACACCAGCGAGGAATCCCGGTTGCGCAGGGCGATGCCGAGATGCTTGACGATCTTGCCGACCACGGCTTCGTCGGCTGCTGCGTCGTATTTCTTCACATCTGCGAGATAGTCAGTCATGTCCACTCCTTCGTGTGTCCCCGGCCCGGTGTTGCTTCTGGTGACCGGTTGCATGGACAATGGGACAGCAATCCCTCGTCGTCAAGAATTGTCTAAAGTGCGGGCCGCAATCACGAAACCTTTTCATGGAATTGTCATCACCCCCCTTTTCTCAGGCGGTCGAAACGCCTATATGAGCCTTGCCGGGGCAACCCGGCTATGGCGATAAACGGTCGGTGTAATAAACCTATTGGACCCGGGGGCGGTACCCGGCGCCTCCACCAAAAACCGGCGGACTTTCATGAAACGAAGGCCGGCTTTTGATGGGGGCGAAATAGGATCGACAAGGGCGTAAAGATCGAACTTTTGCTCGGCATGATACCGCCGTTATCGGGTCACAAGTGTAGTTGCAAACGACAACAACGCTAAGGAATATGCTCTCGCTGCCTAATGGCGGTGCGGGAATTCCGCTCTAAAGTCCTCACGGTTAGCCCCGTGAGGCGGGGTTCGGAGGTACCTGGCAACAGAAACCTCCACCTTCTCCATTTTGCCTGAATTGGTTATATGATAGCTGACTCGCAATCGGCATCGGCTTTTCCGTTGCTGCCGTTCAGGACATTGCGTATACTTGGCCAACGCGTGAGCGTCAGGATCGGAAATGATCCCGGCTCAAGGATTACGCGAAGATTCAAAGTGTTACAGCGTCCTTGGCGCGCAAGCCGCGCCGTGCATGAAAAGACGTTCGAATAAGGGAAAGACAGGACCGCATGGGGCAGGATCATATCCGTTACGACATTCTCGCACAGGATGCCCTTCGCGGCGTTATTCGTAAGGTTTTGGGTGAAGTGGCCGCAACCGGCCGTCTGCCCGGCGACCACCACTTCTTCATCACATTCCTGACCGGCGCGCCGGGCGTGCGGATTTCCCAGCACCTCAAGGCGAAATATGCCGAGCAGATGACCATCGTTATCCAGCACCAGTTCTGGGACCTGAAAGTAACCGAAACCGGCTTCGAAATCGGCCTGTCCTTCTCGGATACGCCGGAAAAGCTGGTCATTCCCTATAACGCCATTCGCGGTTTCTACGATCCTTCCGTCAATTTCGAGCTCGAATTCGACGTGCCTCTGGCCGAAGAGGAAGAAATCGAAGACGCGGAGATCACCGCTTATCCCGTTTCCCATGAGGCAAAACCCGCTGCCGCTTCCGAGACGCCCAAATCCGGCGAGGAAAAGAAGGAAGGCTCGGTCGTTTCGCTGGATGCCTTCCGCAAGAAGCAATAACGGCTTTTACGCCGAGCTTACGAAACCCGAGGAGACATATCCCCATGGCGGCCGATATCGTCAATCTGCGCCAGTTTCGCAAACAGAAAGCCCGTAGCGAAAAAGAAAAGCAGGCGGAGCAGAACCGCCTGTCCTTCGGCCGCACCAAGACCGAAAAAAATCTTACCTCGGCCCTGAACGAAAAGGCCGAAAAGGCGCTCGATCAGGGGCGGCTCGAAAAAAACGATGACGGGACCGGTAAAGACTGACACGCCGGCCGACCGTCGCGAATTTCGGGACTATCGGAAAAGAATCGCAAAACAGGGACTTGCCGGGGAGACATGATTCAGACCTCCAACCGGTTTCACCGGAGACCGATCTGATGATCCGCAAGCACTCCGCGACGTTGCACGGCCACCGCACCAGCATTTCACTCGAGGATGCCTTCTGGGACGAGCTGAAAACCATTGCGGAAAGACGCAAGATCAGTTTCGCGGCCCTGCTTGCCGAAATAGACGACAACCGCTCCGCCGACAGCAACCTGTCCTCGTCGCTGCGGGTTTATGTGCTGAACTGGCTGAAAACCCGCTGACCTTCCGCAAGCTGTCCTGTCAAAGACGCTCCGGCCACGAGCGGGCATCTCGCCCGCCGGATTTTACCCATCCAGCCACTACGAAAAATTCCGCCGAAAACTCGTAACGCCGTGAAAGTATTCATTAAACATTAGCGGCATAATCTGCGCTCCAAGGCATCCCCGTATTGCGTAGCCTTGCTTTCAGATTTTGTTTCAGATCCTTCCATTCCACACATCCGCCACGAGGCGACCATGGTTTCTGCCGTTTCGGGAACGAGCACCGCTGTTTCCCTGCTGTCTTCTTCATCCACATCGTCTTCAAGCGTTTCCGAACTGAAAGCACAGATTGCCGAAAAGCAGTCGGAGCTTGCCCAGACCACGGAAGCGAAAGCACAGGAAGAGCTGAAGAGCGCAATCGCGTCGCTCAAAGCTCAGCTCGAGGCTCTCGAAAACAGCGCAGAAAAATCGGCATCGTCGAGCGGAAATGCGGAAAAGCCGAGCCTTTCCGGTGAAAGCGCCAGGATTGGCACCAAAAATTTCGACGCCGACACGCCATTCGGCGAACGCGAAACCTGGATTTGACAGTTTCGTCAGGATTTCTCCGTCAAAGCGATTGATGGGCGGCGCAAAATGCTCGCCGCGGAAGGCCGCAAACCTTTGCCGGATTGGCCTTATCGCTAGGTCAAACCATTGCTGTCCGGTCCCCTTGAAGTCGCCGGTGAAGAACGTACTTTCGTTCGACGTCCTCGGAACTGCGCCAAAAATCTAAACACGTTAAGAAACAGGCCGGAGAATGACGCGGCATACGGAGGGGAGCCCCGCGCCGTCCGTCAACCAGCTTAAAGGGAGATCGGCCTCCCCTGCCACGCAAGCTTACGGCGTGGCGGGAGCGTTTTCAGGCGCCAGTTGCCGGATGGCGTTTTCCGTCGGAGGCACCACCAGAACCGGCGCGGATTGCCGCTCGGGCGTCGGTTGTTGCCCCTGTTCCTGTTGTTGCTGTTGCTGCTGCAACCGCTCCTGCTGTTCCTTTTCCTGACGCAGACGTTCTTCGGCCGCAGCCTTCAAACGTGCCTCTTCCTCGGCCTTGGCCTTGGCTTCCGCCTCCGCCCGTTCCTTCTCGGCCTGCCGCTCGGCCGCCTGAGAGCGATAAAGCGCCACTTCGCGGCGCAGGCGCTGCTTTTCGAGAACGCTGGCCTGCATGGCCTCCACCCGGCGGCGCTCCTTTTCGAAAGCCCGGAGCGACAGGTAATTGCTGAGCGCCGAAACGTCGGTCGTCAAAGCCGGCGCGGCAAGCGGGCCGTTATAATTCAGGCGCACCGAAGGCTCGGCCCCCGCAACCGTTTCGGTGCCGGGATTGAACAGGAGATCGAGGTCGCCATTCACCGTCGAAGCAGCAAGATCGACCGTTGCATCGGCCGTCAGCGTTACCGGATCGATCCCCGCACGCAAATTCTTGAAATGAAGCGCGCCGCCATTCAGCGAGAATGGCAAGGCCACATCGCCGAGGCCGATTTCGCCCTGCCACAGGCTCTGGTCCACCAGCGGCCGCACCTTGGGCGCGTCGATCGGTTGCTGCAAGCCGTCCGCCGCCTGCAGGATCGGTGGCAGGGTGCCGGGATTAAGCCCCTTCAGCACCAGCCCACCGACCCGGATTTCACCCGAACCGCCTGCCGATCTCAGCATTTCACCGACGCTCTTACCGGTCGATTCGGCCGTCAGGTCGATGGCGACCCGGCCCGCCGCGACCGGCCCATTGGCATTCGCCCACAGGATCGGCTCCGGATTGGCGTCGGTCACCGCGATCTTGGTGCGGAAAATGCCCGCCCCCTCGCCCGTGGACATGGCGAGCCGTCCCGTGAGTTTGCCGCCCATGAA
Source organism: Agrobacterium sp. 22-221-1 (assembly GCF_053522445.1). NCBI lineage: Bacteria > Pseudomonadati > Pseudomonadota > Alphaproteobacteria > Hyphomicrobiales > Rhizobiaceae > Agrobacterium > Agrobacterium sp. 22-221-1. The sequence continues at coordinate 131,003 of NZ_JBNWCL010000005.1, read as the reverse complement.
GGTGCCGGCAACATCGTCGAGCGAGAGGCTGCCCGCATCATGCGTGACTTTGGCCGAAACACCCGTGGCCGTGCCGAAGGGCCCGGCCTCGAAGCTTTCCGCTTTCAAGGCAAGCGCAGCCTTGAGCTGCGGGAACGCGGCCATGGCCAGCGGCTTGGCGTTGAGCGCCCCGGTTTCCGGATCGATCACCGGCCCATAGATCGCGTCACCCAGCCAGGCAAGATCGGCCGTTCTGACCGCAAGATCGCCGGTGACGGGATAGGGCGCGGCGCGCTGGAAGGTCAGATTGCCCGAGAACGGATTTCCGCCCGCCTGCCCGCCTATCGAGGAAAGCGCGATCTTTTGCCCATCCACCGCCACTTTCGCATTGGCCTTCAACGCCATGCCGCCGCCAAGCTGCGGCAGGCCGACGGCGTTCATGATGAGATAGGGCTCGATGTCGGCGCTTTCGAGCGCCACGTCAGCGCTGCCCTCACCGAAACTGGCCGACGAAACGGCAAAGGAACCGTTCATCGAAAAATGCGTGCGCTCCGTCGAGAAGCGCAGTTCCGTCTGGGCGGGCGAGCCGAGCGTGCCGTTGAGCTTGATGGACAAAAGCCCCTCGCCATCCGCATCGAAGGGCAGCGGATCGAGCCCCGCCTGCCCGAACAGGATGGCCGTCGACTGGTTTTTCAGAACCGCTTCCAGCGACATGGCGGTATCATCAGTGATCGACAGGAAATCCGGCATCTTGGCCACGGCCGACAGTCGGCTGCCATTGACGGTACCGGAAACGGCGACATTGGCGCCGCCATTTTCGCTATTGACCGAAACATCCATTGCCAGATCGGAATTGGCGTACCACGGCGCGCTCGCCGCCAGACGGCTGAGGAATGGATGGTTCGGCAATTTCTGCTGCAGCATGGTGAAGAACGGCTGCATATCCGCCGCATGCAGGTTCACCGTGCCCTTGCCCGCATATTTCAGCAGCGAACCCTGCAGCTCACCCCTTGCCCTGACTTCCGCACCGGCTATGTCTCCGGCCGTCATGTTCTCCAGCGAGAGAACGCCCCCCGCCATGGTGAAGGCGGTCTCGACATGATTGGCGGTCACACCGGCCATGTTGAACCGGTCAGCTTTGAATTTCGCGGTAATGCGGTGGTCGAGGACGGAACTGCCGACCTGATCGCCAAGCGCCAGGCTGCCGAGCGCCTTCAGCGCATCGAGATCGATTTCGTTACCGGCAAGATCGATGGAAAGATTGGAGGTCTTGCCGTCGGAGCGCCGCTCCAGCTCACCCTTCAGCGACGCATCGCCGACTGCAAGCTCCAGATTGTCGAAACGCTGGTTGAGCGTCGTCAGCGAGACATCGGCGGAAAAACCGGCGGCATTGAGCTGGCGGATCGCCGGATCGACGGAACCGGAAAGCCAGTTCGCCAGACCCGAAGGCTGGTTGGAGGCGAGAAGCAGATTGCCGTTGAAAGCGGGGCCGCCGAGAAGCGTCAACAATCCCTTGGCCTCAAGTTGCGTCCGGCCCGGCAGGGTCGCCACGGCATTCACCACCTGCCAGCCGCTGCCTTCAGGGCGCACATCCAGCCTGATGTCGCGAATGGTCGTGTCATCGGAAACGAGCGCCGGAAGGCTGATGCTCGCCTTGCCCGGCACCGGCGGCACCGGAATGCGTGCCACCATGGCCGCAAAGGCCTCGATACGCTGGCGAACCGAGGCGGTGGGCTGGCGCGAGGTCTTGCCCGCCTGCACGACGGGCGGCGCAAAGCGGGCGACATCGATCTGCTGGCCATCGGCCGTCAGCAGGAATTCCGGCTTGGCGCCGGTATCGAGCGTCGCTTCCCCGGTCACAACATAGGGGTTTTCACTGCCGCCGAGTTCCATGCGGTAGCTCGGGATACGCACGCTCTCATTGGTGAGTTCAAAACTGCCGCGGGTGCGCGGCGAGGAAAACAGCGATTGTCCGGCCTGCTGCTTCTGCTTTTCGTCTTCGCGGAAGCTGAAGGAGAAAGAACCGCTATAGGCCGGCTTTCCCGCCGTTGCGGCAATCGCGCCATCGAGATCGACCTCGACCGGATGTTCATCCGGCACCAGCCGCACCCTCAGCCCCATGCGGCCGGCGGCATAATCGGGCTCGCTGCTGGAGAGCGAGAAGGAGCCCGGATGTCCGTCGACGGCGGCGCGTCCCTCCGCCTTCCACGGCCCGGCCAGCGAATTGGCGGACATGTCGGCATTGAGGCCGGTCACGACACGGTTGCGGCCGGATTGCTCGTCGATGAATTCGATCTGCCCGCCTTCGATCTGCACGCTTTCCAGAACCACGGTACGGGCGGGAATTTCCGCCCGGCTGCCGCGCATCCAGTCCAGCGTGCCGTCCTTCAGCAACCGTATCTTGGCCTTGGGTTCCTCGATGCGCATGTCGAAGATACGCGCCTCGCCGGAGAGGAAAGGTGCAAGCTCGGCATCCATGGAAAAACGGGCGACCTGAATGAGCGGCGATCCATCCGCATCCGTTCCGGCGCGCACATCATGCAATGTCACCGAAGGGAAAGGCAGGATACGGGCTTCGACGCGGCCATGCACCACCACCTTCTTGCCGAGAATACGGCTTGCCTGATCCTCGAAATCGCGGCGGAAATCCGTCCAGTCGACGAAATAGGGAATAAGTAGCGCCGAAAACAGCACCACGGCCAGCAGTCCGCCCAGAAAAACCAGAATACGTCCGAGCACTGACCTGCATCTCCCTTCGCGAACGCTGCAAACCTATTCTTTTCTGCCTTAACGGCAAGCAGCCTTTTGTACCAATCAAATATGAGAATGATCAGACAAGACGGAACAACTTGCCCGGATTGAAGATGTTATCGGGATCGAGCGACGTTTTGATGGCACGCATCAAATCCAGTGCATTTCCCGCCTCTTCGGCCAGAAAACTCATCTTGCCCTGGCCGATGCCGTGTTCACCGGTGCAGGTGCCGTCCATGGCGATGGCCCGGCGGTTGAGGCGGGCGACGAATGCTTCGGTTTTCGCAACGCTTTCCGCGTCCTTGCCATCGAAGAGGATGAGGACGTGGAAGTTACCGTCGCCCGCATGGCCGACGATCGGTGCCAGAAAACCGTTTTCCTGAATATCCTGCTGGGTTTCCACCACGCAATCCGCCAGCCGCGAAATCGGCACGCAAACATCGGTGGAAAGCCCGTCGAGATGGGGCGCGAGCGCGCGGGACGCCCAGTAGGCGTCATGCCGCGCCTTCCACAGCTTGTTGCGCTCGGCCGCGTCGCTGGTCCAGCGGAAATCCACGCCGCCGCATTCGGCGGCGATCTCGGCGAACTGCTGCGATTGCAGCGCCGCCGTTTCCTCGGTGCCGTGGAACTCCACGAAGAGTGTCGGTTTCTCCGCGTAGTTCAGGCCGGAATAGGCGTTGCAGGCCCGCACCTGCACCTCGTCCAGCAATTCGATGCGGGCGACCGGAACCCCCATCTGGATCGTCATGATGACGGCATCGCAGGCAGCCTTGATGCTGTCGAAAGTGCAGACCCCGCCGGCGATCTTTTCCGGAATACCCTGAAGCCGCAGCGTAACGGAGGTAATGACACCCAGCGTCCCCTCGGCACCCACGAAAAGCCGCGTCAGATCGTAACCCGCAGACGACTTGCGGGCGCGGCGGGCGGTGCGGATTTCCTCGCCATTGGCGACGACAGCCGTGACGGCCAGCACATTGTCCTTCATCGTACCGTAACGCACGGCATTGGTGCCGGAGGCCCGCGTCGAGGCCATGCCGCCGATGGAGGCATTGGCGCCGGGATCGATGGGGAAGAACAGACCGGTATCGCGTAGATAGACATTGAGGTCCTCGCGCGTCACGCCCGGCTCCACCGTCACGTCAAGATCTTCGGCATTCACCTCAATGATGCGATTCATCCGGCTGAAATCGATGCAGATTCCGCCGTTCGGCGCATTCACCTGCCCTTCCAGCGAAGAGCCCGTTCCGAAAGGAATGACCGGCACCTTGTGTTGCGCGCAGACCTTTACCACCGCCTTCACATCGTCCGCACTCTCGGCAAAGACGACGCCGTCAGGCGCCTGCAGGGTCAGATAGGTGGTGGTGTGGCCATGCTGCTCGCGAAACGCCTGTCCGGTCTGGAGCCTGTCGCCGAGCTGCTGCTTCAGCACCGCGAGCGCTGACGCGATACCCTCTTCGTTTCGCTTTCCCGCCACCACATCTTTCAGCGCCATCGTCCGTCTCCACCGCAACATCTGCTCGTAAAGGATTCGATCCGTTACGAAATTCCGTCAGGTGGTATGGGATAAGGTTAACGCTTTGTCCAGCATCGCGATTGCGCCAAACACTGTTTGGCGGCAACCGTTTTTATTCCGCCGCCAGCAGCGGCTTGTCCTCTTCCAGCGCCTTGCGGCGGGCGGCAAGTTCAAGCTCGCGGTGAAGGCGGATTTCCTCATCCGCCTGCGGTTTGGCGAAGCGGGCGATCAGCAGGTAGGAGACCGGCGTGATGTAAAGCGTCACCAGCGTCGCAAAACCGAGACCGCCGACAATGACCCAGCCGAGCGCGATGCGCGCTTCCGCGCCGGCGCCCTGCGCCAGCACCAGCGGCACACCGCCGAGAATGGTCGCGATCATCGTCATCATGACGGGGCGCAGGCGAATGCTGGTGGCCTTTTCAATGGCTTCCCGCACGGTTGCGCCCTGATCGCGCAGATGATTGGCGAATTCGACGATGAGAATACCGTTCTTGGCCATCACACCGACGAGCAGCACAAGCCCAATCTGGCTATAGACGTTGAGGCTCGATCCGGTAACGAGCAGCGCGATGACCGCGCAGGCAAGGCCGAGCGGCACCGTGGTCATGATGATGACCGAACTCAGCACGCTTTCGAATTGCGCCGCCAGCACGAGGAAGATGATGGCGATGGCAAAACCGAAGGTCAGCAGCATGCCGCTCGAATTTTCCTCCAGCGTCGCAGCCTCGCCGAGCGGCAGCAGACGGGCGCCGGGCGGCATGACGGATTGCGAGAGCTCATTCACCTTTTGCAGCGCCTCGCCCAGCGAAACGCCATCCTTGAGGTTGGCGGTAAAGCCGACGGAGGGAAGCTGCTGCTCGCGGTTGAGCTGCGGCGCAACCGCATTTTCCTTCAGCGTGGCGATGACCGACATCGGCACGATCTTGCCGTCGCCGGTTTTCAGGAAGACGTTTTCCAGATCGGTCGGATCGTTGATCGGCCGGGTGGAAGACAAAAGCCGCACCGGGATCGCATCGCCATCCACGAAGACGTCGACAATCGAGCGCCCTTCCAGCAGCGACTGCATGGCGCGCGACAGGCCGGTGATATCGATGCCGAGATCCGACGCACGCTCGCGGTCTATGGAGACGGAAATCTGCGCCTGATTGGGTTCATTGTCGAAACGAGGCGTATCGAACAGGCCGCTCTCCTCCATGGAAAGCAGCAATTTCTGCGTCGCCTCGGTCAGCGCCGCATAATTGCTGCCGACCATCGCCATCTGTAGGCCGTTGCCGGCACCGCGAATTCTGAGGCTGTTCGGCTGCATCGCATTACCGCGCAGCGCCGGCACCCTGTTGGCGGCGGAGGTGACATCGGCGGCAATCTGGTTCTGCGTGCGCTCACGGTCGGCCCAGGGCGCGAGCGTCAGCACCATGAAACCAGTATTGGACGAGCCGTTCATGCCGGTGATGGAGTAGATATTGCGGATCTCACCGCTGTCGCGCAGCGGCTGCAGGTTTTCCTCGATCCGCTGCAGCTGGTCGCGGGTATATTCAAGGCTAACACCCTGCGGCGCGGTAACCCGCATCATGACCGAGGCGCGGTCCTCGCGCGGCGTCAGCTCGTTCTGGATCATGCCGAAGGCGATCCATGACAGGCCGGAAAAGATGAGCGCAACAACGATGACGATCAGCGGATTGTTGAGGCAGGCGGAAAGCGTCGTTTTGTAGGTGGAGGCAAAGACATTGCCGAACCATGCGAGCGGCCCCGTCGGCTCTTTCAGCCCCTCCTTCAACATGCGCGAAGCGAGCATCGGGCAGAGTGTCAGCGCCACGATGGAGGACAAACCCACCGCGAAAGCCAGAACGAAACCGAATTCGCGGAACAGACCGCCAAGCTGACCCGGCAGGAAAGAGAGTGGAATGAACACGGCGGCAAGCGTCGCCGTCGTCGCGATGACCGCGAAAAAGACTTCCTGCGTACCGAGAACGGCGGCAGCCCGCGGCCCCATGCCTTCCGCCCGGCGGCGCACGATATTTTCCAGCACCACGATGGCGTCATCGACCACGAGACCGGTCGCCAGAACGATGGCAAGCAGGGTCAGAATATTGACCGAGAAACCGACCATATAGATGGCGACGATGGTGCCGATCAGCGCCACCGGCATGGTGATTGCCGGAATGAGGGTGGCGCGCCAATCGCGCAGGAAGAGATAAAGCACGACGACGACGATGATCGCCGAGAGACCGAGCGCCAGCTCGACCTCATGCAGCGCGCCTTCGATGAAGACGGCATCGTCACTGGTTACGACGATGCGCGTACCTTCGGGCAGATTGGCCGACATGGTGTCGACGGCGGCCTTCACGCCCGTCGAGATACTGAGCGTGTTCGACTGCGCCTGACGGATGACACCGAGACCGACGCCCTGCACGCCATTGGAGCGCAGCGAGGTGGATTCGTCATCCGCCCCCAGCATGACGGTCGCGACGTCCCTGAGGCGGATATTGTTCTTGATGAGAAGGTTGGAGAAATCCTCAGGCTTCGTCAAGCTGGCCGTGGCGCGCACAACGATATCCTGCGTCGTGCTTTTCAGCGATCCCGCCGGCACATCGAGGGCGGCGCTGGCAAGCGCATTGGAAACGTCGGTCACCGTCAAACCACGGCTCGCCAATGCGGCCTGATTGAGATCGACCCGGAAAACCTTTTCCTGATCGCCGTAAAGCTCCACATCGGCCACGCCGTCGACGGCGGCCAGACGGTCGATGATCTCGTCATCCACCAGCTTGGTCAGGTCTTCCATGCTGAGCGTGGAGGAGGTGACGGCGAGACGCATAATCGGCTGGCTGTCGGAATCCGCCTTGATGATCTGCGGCTCGTCGGCATCGTCAGGCAACTCGTTGGTGACGCGGCCGATGGCGTCGCGCACGTCATTGGCGGCAACCGCCAGGTCGACATCGTCTCCGAATTCCAGCGTCACGCGGCTGGTGCCGAACTGCGAGTTGGACGAGATGGACTTGACACCGCTGACACGCGCCACCGCACCTTCGATGGTCTGCGTCACTTCCTGATCGATGGTTTCGGGCGCCGCCCCCTCATAGGTGGTCCTGACGCTGATCGTCGGCCGGTCGACGTCAGGCAATTCGCGCACTTCAACGCCCACCAGCGCCGCAAGGCCGGCAACGACCAGAAGCGTATTGAGAACCGCCGCCAGGATCGGTCGGCGCACGAACAATGCCGTAAAGGCGAGCTTGGAATCCTTAACCGAGGGCGGTTGCGTCGTCATTGGCTGGCAACCTCCTCGGGCTTCGGCTGGCTGCCGACGCGGACCGCGCCGCCTTCCCTGACACGCTGAAGGCCCTCGATTACGACAGGCTCGCCATCCGCCAGCTCCGCCTTGACGAGAACGGCATCGGGATTGCGTTGCACGATCTGAACCCGCACCTTGTTAGATTTATTATCCGCCACACGCCAGACATAGGAGCCTTCCGCATCCCACTGCACGGCCAGCGGATCGACCGAGGCATAGGTTTCCCCGGCGAAGCGCATGGTGACGCCGAAGGACATGCCCGCCCTCAGCTCGTCCTTCTCATTGCCGAACTTCGCCCGGATGCGGATCGTGCGGCTCGCCTCATCGACGCGGTTGTCGACGGCCTCGATCTCGCCCTTGAAGGTCTCACCCGGCCGGGAAATGGACGTCGCCTCCACCGGCATGCCGACCTTGATCGCGGTTGCGAACCGCTCGGGGGCCCAGAAATTGACGAGAATTTCCGAACGGTCATCGATGCTGACGATGGTTGACTGCGTGGTGACGTTATCGCCGATATTGGCGGCGACGATACCCGCCACACCCTCTATCGGCGCAACGATGTCGCGGCGTTTGAGATTGAGTTCGGCGGTGCTCAGCGCAAGTTTGGCGGCTTCTTCGGCAATCTGCGCATCCAGCACATCGAGGCGGGAAACGGATTTCAGGTTCTTGTAGGAATTGGATTTTTCAACGGCGCTGCGCAGCACCACCTGTGCCTTGTCGCGCTCGATCACCTGCTCTTCATCATCGAGCCGCGCAAGCACCTGCCCCTTCACGACGCGTGCGCCAGACGACGTGCGAATTTCAGAAAGCGTGCCGGAAGCCTGCGGCATGACGACGACCGACTGGATCGCCTCGCCATTGCCGATGGCATTCAGCCGGTCATTGACCGTGCCCTTCTTCACCGGGGCCGTCACCACCAGTGTGGCGTTGCCGTTGCGGCGCGCACCGCCGCCATTCTGCCCTGTGGACGCACCGGCTGCCGGGCCGCCGGATGCGGCGACTTCAATCGCCCCGGCAGGCGTTTTGCCAAGCCCCATGCTGGCGAGCACATTGCGGGCTTCGGGCGAATAGAAGCCCCAGAGACAGAGCCCCGCTCCCACCACGGCAACACTGACACCCACCTGTTTCCAGACCCGCATATATTTCTCCGGTTGATCCGCGCAGCATAAAGCATTCCCGAAAACCTACGTTCCGGGACAGATGCAGTATTCCCGCTTGGCTGAGGCAAGGCAACGCACAAATCCGTTCCTTACGTAATTGTAATTTGGCCGCAAATGCCGCCCGGAGCAGCAAATCCGCAATCCATCCGTGCATTCCTGTCGCAAATATCCGCCATTGGGCTAATCTGCCCCCGAGACGCCATAACCGGAGGAAGCCATGAGCACCGTGACGAAGACCGAAAACCCGGAAACCGACCCGCGCGTGAAAGCAGTGTTCGATGACATCCGCGCCACCCGCAAATCGGATTTCATCAACAATATGTGGCTCTACCTCGCCTTCGATGCCGATCTGCTTGAAAAGACCTGGGGTGAGGTCAAGGCGGTGATGGCGACACCTTCGGCGCTCGATCCCGTGGTGAAGGAAATGCTCTATATCGCCGTTTCCGTCACCAATGGCTGCTCCTATTGCGCCCATTCCCACACGGCAGCCGCCAAAGCGAAAGGCATGACGACAGAGCAGCATGCCGATTTGCTGCGCGTCATCGCGCTTGCCGCCAAAACCAACCAGCTTGCGGTGGCGCTGCAAGTGCCCGTTGACGCCGCTTTCGACGCCGACAGGCAGACATGAAACGAAAAAATGCCTTGGAATGGGCGTTTTGACGGTTGATACCGGAATAAAAGCAGAACACGGTTCTGGCCTTTATATCCCGAATCACTACATTGGGCCGCATGAGCAACAGTTTTGACGATATGCCGTTCTTCGATGAGGAACCCGCCGCACCGCGCAGGGCGACGAACAATGCCGGTGCGGAAAGCGGCGGCGGGCTCGGCATTGCCGCCCGCGCCATGGCGGCGCGCGATCAGACGCGTGCTGCGCCCGACTATCTTTCCGGCCTCAACCCGGAACAGCGCGATGCCGTGGAAACGCTGGACGGACCCGTTCTCGTCCTCGCCGGCGCCGGCACCGGCAAGACCCGCGTTCTGACGACCCGCATCGCCCATATTCTCGCCACCGGCCGCGCCTATCCGAGCCAGATTCTTGCCGTGACCTTTACCAACAAGGCTGCCCGCGAGATGAAGGAACGTATCGGCGTTCTCGTCGGCGGCGCTGTCGAGGGCATGCCCTGGCTCGGCACCTTCCACTCCATTGGCGTCAAGCTTTTACGCCGCCATGCCGAACTCGTCGGCCTGAAATCGGACTTCACCATTCTCGATACCGATGACGTGGTGCGGCTGATCAAGCAGCTCATTCAGGCAGAAGGTCTGGACGACAAGCGCTGGCCGGCAAAACAGTTCGCCGGCATGTTCGACGGCTGGAAGAACAAGGGCCTGACGCCGCCGGACATTCCAGAGGGCGACAGCCGCGCCTTCGCCAACGGCAAGGGACGCGAACTTTACACCGCCTATCAGAACCGACTGAAAACGCTGAACGCCTGCGACTTCGGCGACCTTCTGATGCATCCGATCAGCATCTTCCGCCGCCACACCGATATTCTGAAGGAGTATCACCAGAAGTTCCGTTACATTCTGGTGGACGAATATCAGGACACCAATACGGCGCAATATATGTGGCTCAGGCTGCTTGCCCAACGCGCCAAGGGTGAGCCGCAGAATGTCTGTTGCGTGGGTGACGACGACCAGTCGATCTATGGCTGGCGCGGCGCGGAAGTGGACAATATCCTCCGCTTCGACAAGGATTTTCCGGGCGCCAAGGTCATCAAGCTCGAACGAAACTACCGCTCCACCGAACATATTCTCGGCGCGGCCGGCCATCTGATCGCCCATAATGAGGGCCGTCTCGGCAAGACGCTGTTCACAGAACGCAGCAGCCCGGATGACGAAAAGGTCGTGGTGCATGCCGCCTGGGATTCCGAGGAGGAAGCCCGTGCGGTCGGCGAGGAAATCGAACAGCTCCAGCGCAAGAACCATAATCTGAACGACATGGCGATCCTCGTCCGCGCCTCCTTCCAGATGCGCGAGTTCGAAGACCGTTTCGTCACGCTTGGCCTCAATTACCGCGTCATCGGCGGCCCGCGCTTTTATGAGCGCCTCGAAATCCGCGACGCCATGGCCTATTTCCGCCTCGTCTGCCAGCCGGCCGACGATCTCGCCTTCGAGCGGATCGTCAACACGCCGAAGCGTGGTCTTGGCGATACGACGATCCGTAACCTGCACGACTATGCCCGCGCCCGCGATATCCCGATGCTGGCCGCAGCAACCGACATCATCGAGACAGACGAGCTGAAACCGAAGGCGCGCAAGGCGCTGTTCGATGTGGTGCAGGATTTCCGCCGCTGGCAGGGCCTCTTAGAAAACACCGAACACACCACGCTTGCCGAGCAGATTCTCGACGAAAGCGGCTATACCGCCATGTGGCAGGCCGACAAGACGGCCGAAGCGCCCGGACGGCTTGAGAACCTGAAGGAACTCATCCGCTCGATGGAGGCCTTCGAGAGTATGCGCGGCTTCCTCGAGCACGTCGCCCTCGTCATGGATGCCGAGCAGAACGAAAATCTCGATGCCGTCTCCATCATGACGCTGCACTCCGCCAAGGGTCTGGAATTCGACACCGTCTTCCTGCCCGGCTGGGAAGAAGGCCTGTTCCCGCACCAGCGGGCGCTGGACGAAGGCGGGCGCTCCGGTCTGGAGGAAGAACGCCGCCTCGCTTACGTTGGCATCACCCGCGCCAAGAAGCTCTGCCATATCTGGTTCGTGTCGAACCGGCGCATTCACGGGCTGTGGCAATCCACCCTGCCCTCGCGTTTCCTCGATGAATTGCCGCCCGCCCATGTGGATGTCGCGGCATCCGACAGCAGTTACGGCGGTTATGGCGGACGCGGCGGCTACGGCCAGTCGCGCTTCGACAAGGCCGATCCTTTCACCAACAACTATTCCACCCCCGGCTGGAAGCGCGCGCAGCAGAACCGCAGCGACGCCACGCGTGACAATTGGGGCACGCGCTCCGGCCATGCGGTGGAACGCATCGGTTATGGCGAAAGCGGCCCGCGCACCCGCACGATTGACGGCGAACTGGTGGCGAAATCCGTTGCCGACACACCATCGAAATTTTTTGTCGGCGACCGCGTCTTCCACCTCAAATTCGGCAATGGCAATATTTCCGCCATCGAAGGCAACAAGCTGACGATCGACTTCGACCGCGCCGGCCAGAAGCGCGTGCTGGACGGATTTGTGGAAAAGGTCTGATTCGACAACCATGAGTGCCTGAAGGCTGCTTTTTCCATAGCCCACGTCATGCCGTTGCAATAAAGGAGTTGCAATGGGGAAGTGGAACTGGCGAGGACAGCTTTGCATATATTACCGAAAAGCCAGCGCAGGCTCGCCGTTTTCCTGATCAACATGGACAGCGCCACCAAACGCCTCGCGGATATGACCGCGCGCCTCGATGCCATGGGGCTCAAGGCGGAGCGTGTTCCCGGCGTCAATGGCAGGGAACTGAATTACCCCATCCCGGAATTCAGCGAGATTTCCTACATGCTCATGCATGGCCGCCGTACCTCGCCGCCGGAAATCGGCTGCTATCTCAGCCATGTCGCCTGCGCCAATAAATTCATGGCGGGCGATGCCGATATCGCGCTCATCCTTGAGGACGACGTGGTCTTCGACGATGATTTTCTCAACGCCATCGACGAGGCGGTGCTGAACGGCGGCGACTGGGACTTGCTGCGGCTCACGACGGTGAGCAATGGCCGTAAATTCCCGTTCCGCCCGCTTTCCAACGGTCGTTCGCTCGCCATTGCCATCACGCGGGAAAAAGGGTCGGGAGCCTATCTCGTCAACCGTCGCGCCGGAAAATGGATATCGAAGCTGATCCCCATGCGGCTCGCTTATGACATCGCATTCGATCTCGAATATCTCGCGGGGCTGAAGGCGGCCTTCCTCTACCCGCTCTGCGCCACGCAGGATGCGGATGGGGAAAGCCAGATCCAGAACAATCTGCGCATCTACCGCCTGCCGCGCTGGCGCTATTTCACTGTTCTGCCCTACCGCGCCTATCTGGAAACCAGCCGGTTCCTGCTGCGCGGCATTCGCTTCGCCGTCGCCAAAGTGTGCGTTGCGATGGAGCGCGGCAAGGGCAAGACCGCCCAGGCCGGTCACTGATCGATCCGTCTTACACTTCGCCGGGCGTGAAGCCGACGAGATAGACCGCCGCGACCACGGCTGCGAGAATGAAAATAGAAATGACGAAAATCATCATCCGGTTCAATGGTTTGCGCGTCGTTTTCTTCATGGTGGAATAATGCGTGGCCGCATCGCTTGTTCCGCAACGCACAGGATAATGTCGTCTAAAACGGTGAGCCGGCGCAATTCGATTCCGCTTCAGGCACATATGGGCTAAAGCTCGTCTCCATCTTCAGCTTTCCGGCCCGCCATGACAGACACGACGCATCCACGCCTCAACCCGCTGCATCTTGCCGCCGCCTTCGCCAGCGGCTGCCTTTTGACATTGATGGTGCATTTCAACGGTCAGCTTGCCCATTACGGCAATGCGCTGTTTTCCTCCTGGACGGCGCATGGCACCGGCACGGTGGCGGCGCTGATCTATCTCGCCATCATGCGTCCGAAGAAAGACGCGGGCGCGGCAGAAAAACCGAAAGCGCCGCTCTGGGCCTATTGCGGCGGCGTCGTGGGTGCGGCCATCGTCATCCTCACCTCCACCGCCGTCAATTCGCCGCTGGCGCTTTCCGGCACCATCGCGCTCGGGCTTGGCGGACAGGTGATCTTCAGTCTTCTCGCGGATCTTTTCGGCCTCTTCGGCCTGCCCAGAAGAAAGCCGGACCTGCGGGACATGGCGGCTGTGGCGCTGATCCTGTGCGGTAGCGCGCTCATCATCCTTGTCGGGAGAACGGCATGATCGTCTGGATCGCCATGGCCTTTACCGGCGGCGTCTTCGTGGCGCTGAGCCGCCAGATCAACGGCCGCCTCAGCCTGTCCAACTCGCCGCTCATCGCATCGTTCTGGAACCACATTGTCGGTTTTGCCGTGCTGACGGTCATCGGCCTCATCGTCGGCGGCCTCATTCCGCCGGGCGCGGCCGATGCGCCCTGGCTTGCCTTTATCGGCGGGCCGATCGGTGTCGTCTTCATCGCTTCGGGAAGCTGGCTCATTCCGCGCATCGGTGCGGTCAATACCGCCCTTCTGGTCATCAGCGGCCAGATGGTCTCAGGCGTGGTTCTCGATCTTTTCGGCGATCATCCGCCGAAACTCTGGGCGAGCGCACTCGGCATCCTGCTCATCTTCGCCGGCATGGTGCTGACACAGCGGCGCGGTCGCTAGAGCATTTCCAGTAAAAGTGCGCAGCGGTTTTACGTCAGGAAAATGCGGAAAGCTCAGGAATCGCTGCCGCGCGAAAACATGCCGAGCAGGGTCTTGCCGCCGCTTTTACCGCCGCTGCTTGCAAGTGTCGGCCGGTTGCCGTTCAACTTCGGCACCACCACCATGCGCTTGACTTCGCCGCGCTTGAAGGCCGCAAGGAAGCGCGGGTAATCCCGGAACACCACGCAGCCATTCGATTCGCCGCGTTTCGCCAGCATGTAGGTATGCGCCAGAAGACCGTCGCGGCCGTGCGGGTTGACGCCGTTTTCCGGCGTCAGGCGAATGGCCTCGACGCCATGGAACCGCGCCTCGCGCATCGTCAGACGATAGCTGGAAGGCGGCGTCGAACCGCGCATTCTCACATGCACGTAATCGGGGTTGTCGCGCATCTTGCCGATGCCGGAATGCGCTTCGAGCTTCTCGCCATTCGGCATGTGCACCACGCCGGAGGAAATATCGTAGATGGCCGTGCCGTTACCGCGATCCGGCCACGGAACCGCATCCATCTTGCTCGGCTCACGCATCGGATTGTCAGGTTTTGCAAAGGCGAGCATGGCGCCGGTGCTCTGCTTCGGCGGCGCAGGCGCGCGAAGGGGAACCGGCGCATCGAAAGCCGGCGCCGAAGCGACGGCCGGAACATGTTCCTCGGTCTTGGACGATGTCGCGGGACGCGGTGACGGCTCGACCGTCTGAGCCGTCGCCACCTCGGGACGGAAGCTCGGCAGCGGCACATCATCGGGCAGCAGGCTGCTTGCCTCTTCCTCGATCTGCGGCCGCGCCAGCGCCACTTCAAATGCCGGGTGCTGCGGAACGGCGCTCTGATAGGCAACCTCGGAGGTGCGACCCAGGGCCGAATCGACGATCGCCGACGGCTTGAGCGCGGCAAGCTGCTTCACGGTCGCCGGCCCTTTTGCGTTGGCAGCCGCGCCGAAGCGCTCGCCGAATTCCTTTGCACCGATCTCGGGCATGATGCCAGCGAGGCGAACCGCCTTCTGCTGGCCATGGCTGTGGTCGCTCAGGCGGGAAAACTTGCGCACGTGAATATCCCGCGCAGCCGCGTGGGCAATTGCCGTCTCCGTGGAAGCAAATCGCGTCACCAGCGTCTTTTCAAACTGCCCGACACCATGCGAAGCGGCGGCCATGCTGTGCAGCGAGGCAAAGGCGGCGAAGGCGAAAAGGCCGGCAAAGGCGCCGCCGCCAAGGAGGGCGGACATTCGGCCGAACGCGAAGGATTTGCCTCTCTTGACGGAAGACGAACCGGCAAGACCGGCGCCATTATAGGCCGCAGCAGAAAACGCCATGATACTCGTTACTCGAACCGTTCACGCACACCCGGCCGACGCCGGAGGGATTTTGGGACATCCGAAGGGCGGGCAAACACCACGCCGGTTTCGGAACTGACTGGTTCGAAGCATGACGAATTATGGTAACCAAAGTGTTTACGAGTCCCTGCAAAAATAATTCGTTAAGGTCTGCGCATTGTAAGGCGAAGGCAAAACAATGACTTGCGCGGGTACTGCGTGCATCCGCACTGCATCTTCCCGGGAAATGCCCCTTAAAGGGTCGTCATCGGCCTAAAAAATTTCCGTCGCCGCATTGTCAGGTAAATTCCGACTTGGCCGGAAATTTGCTGCAAATGCGGCAGGACTGCGACAGGGCAAGCCCCTGCCCGAAACACCCGTGCCTGCCGGATAGGTCGAAAGGGGCTTGATCCGTTAAAGCCGGCTTGGCATCCTGCCCTAAAAAGGGAGGCACATCATGAAGGCGCTGCTGCTCATCGATATCCAGAACGGTTTTTGCCCGGGCGGCAATCTGGCCGTTGCCGATGGCGACAGGGTCGTGCCCATCGCCAATGCCCTGATCGACAATGGCGGCTACGATCTCATCGTCGCCTCGCAGGACTGGCACCCGGAAAATCACGGCAGCTTCGCCTCGCAGCATCCCGGCAAGAAGCCCTTCGACATGGGCGAACTCTCCGGTAAACCGCAGATGATGTGGCCTGACCATTGTGTGCAGGGCACGCCGGATGCGGAATTCCATCCCGACCTCAAGACGGATGCCTTCGATTATATTCAGCAGAAGGGCGAAAACCCCGCCGTCGACAGCTATTCCGCCTTTCGCGACAATGATCAGGGGGCAACGACGGGACTGGCCGATTATCTGAGCCGTCAGGGTGTCACGCAACTCGACGTTTGCGGCCTTGCCACCGATTATTGCGTCAGTTTTTCGGTGATCGATGCCCTCGACATGCTGCCCGGTGTGAATGTCCGTTTCATCGAAGATGCCAGCCGCGGCATCGATCCGCAGGGTATCAAGGCCGCGATTTCGACGATGCGGGAAAAAGGCGCGGCCATTCTCAAAAGCCGCGACATATTGCGGGACTAGTTTAGCGCGGCTTCGGCTTCTCCAGCACGTCGATATCGCCTGCTGCATCCTCAAGGCGTCTCAGGATCGCGGCATGCGCATCCCTGAGCCCCTCATTATAAAAAACATGCCCCAGCTCCTCGGCCAGAAAATCCACGAAGATTTCCGCCTGCAGATGGCCGATCTCGGCTTCGGTCTCCCGGGCAAGATAGTCCCGGATACGTGCGGCCAGGGCGGCCCTTTCCTGCTTTTCCAGCATCGATCTTCCATCGTCTGACTGTTGAGGGGTACGGGAGGAAGGCGGTGAAACCATCCGTCCGGCACCGGCCATATGGGGCGTTACCGTAACGGAAGCTTCAAGGGAATCAATCGATCCATTCATGCAATTCGTTTGTCAGCCGGACGGGACGGCGATAGAGCGGCGGGCAAGGAGTTTCCAGAAATGTTCAATGCAGATTTTCGCGAGGGATTGAAGAGCGGTTTCCCGATCGCCCTCTCCGCCGCCCCCTTCGGTGCGCTGTTCGGCGCGGTCGCAGTCGATAACGGGCTGAGCGTCACCGAAGCCACGATCATGAGCGGCACCGTCTATGCGGGCGCGAGCCAGCTCGTGGGTATCGAATTGTTCGGCCAGAAGGTTGCCCCCTGGCTGATCGTTCTTTCCGTCTTCGCCGTCAATTTCCGCCATATCCTCTATTCGGCCGCCATTGCCCGGATGATCTCGAACTGGTCTTTCCTGCAAAAGGCTGCGGGCTTCTTCGTGCTGGTCGATCCGCAATTCGCCGAATCGGTCAGGAAATACGAAAATACCGGCACAGTCGGCTTTTCCTGGTACATGGGCTTTGCAGCGCCGGTCTATGTGCTGTGGCTGGCCATGACCATTCTCGGCGCGTCGCTCGGCAATATGGTCGGCGATCCCAAAGCCATCGGTCTCGATGTGCTGCTGCCGATCTATTTCATGGGCATGGTCTTGAGCTTCCGCCAGCGGGAGAACTTCTACCCTGTCATGCTGGCAAGCGCGGTTGGTGCAACGGTTGCCTATCACATCGTCGGTTCGCCGTGGCATGTCAGCCTCGGCGCCGTCGCCGGAATTCTCGTCGCGGTCCTCTATCCACCGAAGCCGAACGACCCGGCGAATTCTGAAAGCGGGGTGGAAACGCCATGAGCGACATGCTGCACACCGATACGCTGATCCTGATCGCGCTCGCCGCCATCGCCACCTATCTCACCCGCATCGGCGGTTATGTACTGATGACGCGGATGAAATCCATCCCGCCGCGCATGGAGGCGGGACTGAACGCCGTTCCCGTCGCGGTTTTGACCACGCTCGTCGCACCCGCCTTTTTCGAAGGCGGATACGAGGTGAAGATCGGCATGGTGGCAGCGCTTCTGGTCTGCCTGCGCTTTCCCGGCCTGACGATGCTCGCCGTCGGCTGGGCCATCGTCATCGCCATCAGGCATTTCGGGCTGCTCTAAGCGACCCGCTCCAATGGCTTCGTCGCGGCAACGAGCCACGCCTTAACCTCCTCGTCGGTGATCAAGGGAGAAAGCTTCTCCAGAACCCCGGCGTGATAGGCGTTCAGCCAGCCCAGTTCTTCATCGGTCAGGAGAGCGGCGACGACCAGCCTGCGGTCGATGGGGCACCAGGTCAGCGTCTCGAAGGAGAACATCGGCTGGTCGCCGCCGGCGACCTCTTCCGCCTCGCGTACATAGATGAGGTTCTCGATGCGGATGCCGAAAGCGCCGGGCCGGTAATAACCCGGCTCGTTGGACAGGATCATGCCAGGCAGAAGCTCCTGCGTCGAAAGCCGCGAAATGCGCTGCGGCCCCTCATGCACCGAAAGATAGGAGCCGACGCCGTGGCCGGTGCCATGGGCGTAATCCGCTCCTGCCTTCCAGAGCGCGATGCGCGCCAGCGGATCGAGATCGCAACCGCGTGTTCCCTTCGGAAACCGTGCGGTGCTGATGCCGATCATGCCCTTCAGCACCAGTGTAAAGAAACGCTTCTGCTCTTCCGGAACGGCACCGATTGCGACGGTACGGGTGATATCCGTGGTGCCGTTGACATATTGCGCGCCAGAATCGACGAGGAACATCTCGCCGTCCGCAAGCGTGCGGTCGGTATCGGTGGTGACGCGGTAATGGATGATGGCGGCATGTTCGCCGGCACCTGAAATCGTATCGAAAGACACGTCCTTGAGCGGGTTTTGCAACCCCTGCCCCACCTTGACCCGAGCGGCCTCCAGCGCCTTGACGGCGGCGATTTCGGTGACGCTGCCCGGCTGCTGGCGGTCCAGCCAGCAGAGATATTCGACCATGGCCGCGCCATCCTGCACATGGGCGGCTGCCGAGCCGGCAAGCTCCGCCTTGTTCTTGCGCGCGCGCGGCAGGCGAACGGGATCGGCCTCCTCGATAAGCGAGCCGCCCGCCGCCGTGATTGCGCCGGTCAGCGCCACCGGGGTCAGATCGGCATCCACCATGACGCGGCCCTTGGCGCTGGCGATTGCATGCAGACGGTCAGCGATCTTCGACGGCGGCAATTGTGTCGAGAGCTGCGCCAGATAGGCCTCAGTCTCGATGCCGGTCTTGCGCTTGTCGAGAAAAATATCCGCCCTGCCGTCGGCATAGATGATGGCGCGGGCGAGCGGATGCGGCGTATGCGGCACGTCATTGCCGCGAACATTGAAAATCCAGGCGATGGACGACGGATCGGTGACCAGCAGGGCATCCGCGCCCTTTGCCGAGACCGTCTCCGCCAGCGAGGCGATCTTTTCCTTCGCCAGCTTGCCGGTAAAGGCCTCGGGCTGGATAACGACGGGCTCCAGCGGCTCGGAGGGACGGTCCTGCCACAGGGCATCGAGCGGGTTCTTTTCCAGGAGAACGACCGAACCGCCCTTGCCGGCAAGCACCTTTTCCAGCCGCTTCAACTCCGCGCCGGTGTGCAGCCACGGATCGATACCGAGCCGGAAACCCTGTGGAGCATGTTCGGCCAGCCAGACGGAGGGCGGCGCGCCAACCAGATCGCCGCCGCTGAAGATCGATTGATCGACCTGCGACTTGAGCTGCGTCGTATAACGGCCATCGACAAAAACCACCGCCTCCGTGCGCGTCACCAGCGCAATGCCGGCGGAACCGGTAAAGCCGGTCAGCCAGGACAGGCGCTCGGCGCACTCCGGCACATATTCCCCCTGATATTCATCGGCGCGCGGCACCAGAAAACCGTCGATACCAAGGGCATCGAAACCGGCGCGCAGCGCCTCGACGCGGGCCTTGCCAAATTGCGGCGCGGATTTGTTTTCGAAGGTCTGGAACATGGGCGTCTTTCGGGAACTGTCATGAGAAAAGCTGTTCGTCCGCGCCGTCAAATCATTGGCGCGCAACGACAATGCCACGCGGACAAAGCCGGTTTCAAGCCATATATGACAGAGCGGATTGCGGCGATAAATTGTGCATATTTTGCGAAATAAGTAATACTCAAGGCAAAGTGACATGCATTAAATGCATATCTACCCTGAGATATCCCCTCTAACTAAACAAAAACACATCGCTTATCTTCACATCAACACAGCGAGAGAGACACTCTCCTGGCAAACAAGGATTTGAAGCAATGGCAAAATCTTTCCTCCGCACCGCCTTCGATCGCGTCGTTGAAGCACGCGAGCGTCAGGTCAGCCACCATGTCAACGCCGCCCTTCTGAACCTCGACGACAAGTCGCTGGAAGCGCTCGGCATGAACCGCGCCGATCTGCGTCGCAAGGCAAAGTCCAGCTACGTATTCTGATGACGTCCGGCGCGGCGATCCTCCCTCCACCGCGCCGAACAGGAATACGTCGACCCGCTTGAGCAAGCTCCTCCCATGCTCGCGGGTTTCCAGGCGGCGCGAAAGCGCCGCCTTTTCTTTTGCCCGAAAGGGATGTTGCCGCTGATTCAGTCCCTGCGCAGATGCAGCGTGACCCAGCCGTTGCGCCAGATGGTGCGGACATGGGAAAGCCGGGCGCCATTATAGGCGGAAAGCACCTTCCAGCGCTGCGACGCCAGAATGCCCGACAGGATGACGGTGCCGCCGGGCGCCAGATGCGTGACGAGCTGCGGCGCCATCTTGATGAGCGGCCGTGCCAGAATATTGGCGATGATGAGATCGAACGGGCCATGCTTGCGGAAGGCGTCCGAGTGGAAGCCCGGCGCGGTCTCCAGCGCCATCCCGGAGACGATGCCGTTCAGCCGCACATTCTCCTTCGCCACTTTGACGGCGATGGGGTCGATATCCGTCGCCAGCACGGGAATGGGGCGCATCTTGCGCACCGCAATCGCCAGAACGCCGCTGCCGGTGCCGAGATCAAGCGCATTGCGCACGGTCCGCGCCCGCAGAACCTCCTCGATCATCTCAAGGCAGCCGGCCGTCGTGCCGTGATGGCCGGTGCCGAAAGCCTGTCCCGCCTCGATTTCGATTGCCAGATCGTTCGCCCGCACCTTGTCGCGATCATGGGCGCCATGGACGATGAAACGCCCTGCCCTGACAGGCTTCAGCCCCTCGAGCGACTTGGCGATCCAGTCGACATCCGGAACGGTCTCCTTCTCGATCACGAGATCGGGAAAGGCGGGAGCAAGCAGGGCGCTGACACGCTCGCGGAACTCTTCCTCCTGCTCGGCCATCAGATAGACCGAGGCTTCCCAGATATCGCGCTTCTCATCCACCTCGGTCGTGGCAATCGCGACATCCTCCTCGCCGAAATAGTCCGACATGAGATCGAGGATTTCACCCGCCTGGATTTCGGTCGTGGTGACGTAAAGTCGGATTTCGCTCACGGCGGGCTGCTTTCTCTGGATGAGGTTATTGTTCTTGCCTTTGCCACAAAACCTCGGCCAGTCCAATAAGCCAGGCGCAATTATGCCGCCTCTATCAGCCCTTCAGAAGATTCTGAAGCTTCTGCTCGGCGACTTCAGGGTTTTCACCATAGGCAATGGTGCCGGAAAACCGGCCATTGGCATCGAGCAGGATGACGGACGCCGTATGATCCATGGTGTAATCGCCATTCGGATCCTTCTCGTCCACCGGCACCTTCTTGGCATAGATGCGATAGCCCTTGAGCGTTTCGGCGATCTTGTCGGCCGGTCCGGTGATGCCGGTGATGCGCTTCGAGACGTTGGAGACATATTGCTGCATGATCTCAGGCGTATCGCGCTCGGGATCGACGGAGACGAAATAGGCCTGCAGCTTGTCGCCGGCCGGGTCCACCTTCTCCATCCAGCCGTTCAGCTCGAAAAGGGTTGTCGGGCAAACTTCCGGGCAATGGGTGAAACCGAAGAACAGCGCTGTCGGCTTGCCCTGAAACGCCTTTTCGGTGATCGGCTGGCCGTTTTGCGCCGTGAGTTGGAAGGGCACGCCATAGGCCGTCTCCACCATTTCATTACGCGTCTTCGTCATTTCGATCGTCAACCAGCTGACGACACCGGCGAGAACGAGCACGACAGCCCACAATACGATGCGAATATTTCTCATTGTCCAATCCTACCCCGAAAGCCGGCGGCATATCGCAGGCCCTGGCAGACAGATAACGAAAGGCGACGGGGACGGCAAATCAACTGGGCGTATTTGCGGGAACCGCGCTGATTTGTCACAAATCCGCAGCCGGAAAACGCGTCACAGGCACCAGGCGATGCCGCTCTGTACCGTGGACAGGAAAATATCCGTGCCGTGCCGCACCCAGCCGTCAAAGGCAAGAAGCACGATGGCAAGCGAGGCCACAGCGGCAAGACTAGCCAGAATAAACTTCAGTGGATGGGAAACGAGTGCGTTCATATGCCCATCATAACCTGTTTGCGTGAGCGCGAAAACCGCCAAAATACTGGGTTTTGCCGGCGGGGCAGCAGCAATTGTTAGGGAAAGTTTAAAATCTTGCTGTGCATTATGACCATAGCGGTTTTTAAGCCTCGACATGATGTCTCCCGGTCCATTCTCCGGCCACCGCATAAAGCTCAATCCTGCGCGGGCCTGTTAGAGAGCCATCAGAGGAAACCTGCCGTCATGTCCAACGCCATCAAGCAATCCGGCGCATATCTCGAAATCGTTTCCTTCCATCTGGGCGATCAGGAATTCTGCATCGACATCATGGCGATCCGCGAAATCCGCGGCTGGGCGCCGGTTACCCCGATGCCGCACACCCCGCCTTATGTTCTCGGCCTCATCAACCTGCGCGGCGCCGTCATTCCCGTCATCGACATGGCCGGCCGCCTCGGCATGAAGATGACCGAACCGTCCGAACGCTCCGCCATCATCGTCACCGATATCGGCGGCAAGCTGGTCGGCCTCCTGGTGGAACAGGTCTCCGACATGATGACCATCCGCTCCGAAGACCTGCAGCCCGCGCCCGATATCATTCCGGAAGAGCAGCGCAGCTTCTGCCGCGGCATCGTGGCGCTGGAAAAGAGCATGGTCTGCTTCCTCAACCTCGACACCGTGATTGCGGACGAGCTGGCACGCGAAGCGGCCTGATCAGGCATCTATACGCAATTGCGAGGGGCGAGCCTTACGGCTTGCCCTTTTGCCATGTGACCTGCTGGTTATAGAGCGGCACCGTGGAAATCGCCATCTTGGCAGAACCGTCGGTCAGCTCCCGCGCATGCACCAGATAGATCAGCGTATCGTTCGCCCTGTCATAGACGCGGCTGACGACGAGCTTCTTCCAGACCAGCGACATGCCCTGCCGGAACACTTCCTCTCCGCCCTTGGAGAGATCGATATCGCCGATCTCCACCGGTCCCGTCTGGCTGCAGGAAATAGCGTTGTTGGAAGGGTCTTCGAACCAGTTGCCGTTCTTCAGGCGGTCGATGACGCCGCGCTCGAAATAGGTCACATGGCAGGTCACGCCCTTGATCTTCGGATCGGCGATCGCCTCGATGACGATGTCGTTGCCGATCCAGTCGACACCGACCTCACCGACCACCTGCGAATGCGCCGCTGTCACCGGAAGCAATGCCAGAAAGCCCGCAAACAAACCCGACAGAGTTTTCATCGTCATCGCATCTTCTCCGTTACGCTATTTCAAACATAAGTGCGCGGAACGGTTACGCAACCCGGGAGACGGCGCGTTTTTTCATGCTGCAGGGCTGGTAACCGGTGGAGGTGAGACGCCCCGCGACCATGCCGATCTTTTCCGGCAGATCGCGAATATGGGCGACGCGCAAGGCCTTGGCCGCCGCAATCGAAGCGGCCGCGCAGACGACGGCATCCTCGGCGGCATTGTGATGCACGAAACGCAGCTGGAGATGATGGGCGATGACATTCAGCTTGTGCGAGGCCAGATTGGGCCAGACATGCCGGGCGATCTTGACGCTGCACAGATAGGAAAGATCGGGATAGGACTGCCGGTATTTATCGAAGGACGCCCGCATGACGCTGAAATCGAAGGCGGCATTATGGGCGATCATGGTGGCGCCGTGGAAGTCGTCGATGAACTCCTCCATCACCTCGGGAAATTCCGGCGCATCTTCGACGTCGGCCGGGCGGATGCCATGCACGGCGATGTTGAAGGGCGAAAACCGCATGTCCTTCGGCCGGATCAGCCGTTCCTCGACGCGAACGATCTCGCCGCCCTCTATCCACGCAAGCCCGACGGAGCAGGCGCTGCCCCGTTCCTCATTGGCGGTCTCGAAATCGATGGCGATGGTTTTCAAGAGTGATTCCCGTTGTTTCATTCCGGCATAGACCGGATTGACGTCAAAGAGAACCGGCCTCGGCAGAACCCGCCTCCGAAAGCATCCAGTCGATGAGCGTCACCAGATCGGGATTATCAAGCATCCGCCGCGGATAAACGAGGAAATAGGCGAGCGTGCTGGCCATGTCCTTGCCGAAGGGCGCAATCAATGCACCTTCCGCAAGCTCGCGGGAAACCAGCGAACGCCGGGTCAGCGCAATACCGTGCCCGGCCTTGGCCGCATCCAGCGCACCATTGCTGTCGATGAAGACGGTGCCGCCGGAGGCATCGACATCCGAAGCCCCCGCGGCCTCCAGCCAGCGCCGCCATTCATTGCGGTTTTCATCGTGCAGAAGCGGAATGGATTTGAGCTCCCCCGCCTCCTGAAGCGGCCCATATTTTTCCAGAAGCTGCGACGAACAGACCGGCAGGGTGCCGTCATCGATGAAGCGGATGCTCTCCAGCCCTTCATACCGACCGAACCCGTGCCGTACCGCCAGATCGACATCATCCCTCGAAAAATCCACCAGCCGGTTCGTCACGCTGATGCGGACATCCACATGCGGATGTTGCTGCTGGAAGGCAGGCAATCGCGGCATCAGCCATTGTACGGCGAAGGTCGGCGTGCAACTCAGCGTCAGAACCGTGATCTCGGAACGCGCCGTCAGTTCGGCCGTCGCCTCGCGCATCATCCGGAAGGCGGTGCGAAGCGCCCCGTAATAACGCTCCCCCTCGCGCGTCAGCTGGATGCTGCGCGGCTTGCGGAAAAACAATTGCACACCAAGGCGCGCCTCCAATTCCCGGATTTGCAGGCTGACCGCACCGGGCGTGACATTCAACTCATTGGAAGCAAGCGTGACGCTGCGATACCGTGCCGCGGCCTCGAAGGCCTGCAACCCTTTCAAAGAAGGAAGTTCGGCTGCCATAGTTTAGCTCACCTCAATTATCGAACGAGAAACAATCGTTTGAAAACATCATAAAACAGGGAGTAAATAGACACAACAAGACCTGAAACGCAGTGAAAACCACCCATTTCCAGTTTGAGCTAAACTCAACCGATATCGGGTGGATGGCGGCGAACCCGCCTGCGATCATGTCGATACTCATGCTTTTGGGAGATGACGATGGCGATACAGAAACAGATGGATGCCAGTGAATGGGCGATGCTTGTCGCGCTTTCGCTTCTCTGGGGCGGATCGTTCTTTTTCATCGGCATCGCCGTCAAGGAACTTCCCCCCGTCACCATCGTCACCCTGCGCGTCAGCCTGGCGGCAATCGCGCTTCTCATCGTCTGCCGCATCATGGGCCTTCGCCTGCCGCGTGAATGGGCGGTGTGGCGCGCCTTTTTCGGCATGGGTCTGCTCAACAACATCATCCCCTTCTGCCTGATCGTCTGGGGTCAGACCCACATTGCCAGCGGACTAGCCTCGATCCTCAATGCCACCACGCCCCTCTTCACCGTCATTGTCGCGCATTTTCTCACCGCCGACGAGAAGATGACCGGCAACAAGCTCACCGGCGTGCTGATCGGCTTTGCCGGCGTGGCGACCATGATCGGCCCGGCCGCCTTCACCGGCTCATCCGGCCTCTGGGGCCAGATCGCCATTCTCGGCGCGGCCATCTCCTATTCTTTCGCGGGCATATTCGGCCGCCGTTTCAAGGCCATGGGCGTGCCGCCGCTGATGACCGCCACCGGCCAGATTTCGTCTTCGACACTGATGCTCATCCCGGCCGCCCTTCTCATCGATAAGCCATGGACGCTCGCCATGCCGGGCGTCGGCACCTGGGGCGCGCTTGTCGGCATCGCCCTCTTGTCGACAGCGCTCGCCTATCTGATCTTCTTCCGCATCCTCGCCAGCGCCGGCGCCACCAACCTCGCCCTCGTCACCTTCCTCATTCCCGTCAGCGCCATCCTGCTCGGTTCGCTGCTTCTCGGCGAGCAACTGGAGATGAAGCACTTCGCCGGCATGGCAATGATCGCCGCCGGTCTTGCGGCGATCGACGGCAGGCTGCCGGCAAAACTAAGAAGCCTGCTGCGCAACGCACCCGCTTGACAGGGTCATGCGGCAAAAGCATTCTGCGCGCATGATCGCAACGAAACAGAACATCACCCGTCGCCATACCATCACCGGCCACCCGGCAGGCAGAGGTATGTCGTCGCGTTAAGCGATCCATTTCCACCCTGCCACTAGAGCAGGGTCCGCAAACCTGCTCCCATACGCCCAAGGAGACAGGCATGCAGAACATGAAATTTGCCGATAGTGAAGATTCGCAATTCAGCTTGAACGAAGTCGTCCTGCGTGCGGCGCGTCTGGACGATGCCGAAGCCCTGACCGAAATGTTCAACCTGCCCGGCGTCCGTCACGGCACGCTCCGACAGCCGTTTCAGTCCGTTGAAAAAACGCGAAAATCGATGGAAAACCGCGGCCCGAACGATATCGCCATCGTTGGCGAATGGCGTGGAAAGATCGTTGCCAATGCAGGACTGTTTCGCAGGGCGGGAAGGCAGTCCCACATCGCCGATCTGGTGATCAGTGTTCACGACGATTTTGCGGGCAAGGGCGTCGGATCATATATCCTCACGGCGTTGATCGACACGGCCGACAATTGGCACGATATACGCCGCATCGAGCTCAACGTATTCACCGACAATCTCCCGGCAATCCGGCTCTACGAGAAATTCGGTTTCGAACGTGAAGGCACCCTGCGCAACGACGCCTATCGTGACGGGAAATACGTCGATGCCCACGTGATGGCGCGTCTTCGATAGTTCCGGTCAGTTGTCCAGGTGATCCGCAAACACTTCCCGAATGGTCCGCCGCGACCATTCGGCCATTTTGTCGTTACGTCCGCGCTCCGCATCCAGCACGATCAAAGCCTTCCACAGCGCCCAGCCACGCCCGCGCTGCCATGTCGCCTCATCCAGCTCCAGCGCCCGGCGAAAAACGGCGCGGCTTTCCGCATCGAGCACATTCCAGGCGAGGATGAGATCGGAAGACGGATCGCCGACGCCGGAACTACCGAAATCGATGACGGCCGAAAGCCGGCCGTCCTTCACCAGCAGATTGCCCTCGGCGATGTCTCCATGCACCCACACACCCTGCTTCCGCCAATGGCTCGAAAGCGCAAGCTGCCATATCTCCATGGCCAACACCTGATCCACCTCATCGGCAAGCCGCACCGCCGAAGCCTTCGCCTCCCCGTCATAGACCGAAAGCGAGCCGCCGCGATGGAAATTATGCGCACCTGCGGGTGGGCCATCCGAAGCATCCACCCCGTGCAATGCCCTTAAAAACGCGGCAACATCGATGGCGATGGTTGAAAGATCAACGCGATCCAGATCCCGGGCGAGCGGTTCGCCCTCAAGCCAGCGATAGACGGACCAGCGGAACGGATAACCCTGTCCCGGCTGCCCGAGCGCCAATGGCGCAGGGATCGGAAAAGGCAGGAGCGGCGCAAGCGCCGGCAACCACCGATGCTCCTTCTCGACCTGCGCAACATACCGGGCGGCACTTGGCATGCGGATCAGCATGTCGTCGCCAAGACGGAAGCTGCGATTGTCCCAGCCGCTCAGTTCCACCGGTCGGATATTTAACCCCGCCCATTGCGGAAACTGGCTGTCAACCAGCGCCCGGACCTGCTCTGTACTGACGACAATGCGGTCATCCATGCTGTGCTCTCCGTGTCAGGCGCAAAGCTCTAGCGGCAGAGAACAACATTGCCATGACGGTGTATCAGCCGCCGATCAGGGCCAGCCACTCGTCCTCGTCCATAGTCTGCACACCCAGTTCCGTCGCCTTGGCAAGCTTGGAACCCGCCCCCGGCCCTGCCACCAGAATATCGGTCTTTTTGGAAACCGAGCCGGCCACTTTCGCGCCGAGGCTTTCGGCGCGCGCCTTCGCCTCGTCACGGGTGAATTTTTCCAGCGAGCCGGTAAACACCACCGTCTTGCCCGCCACCGGACTGCCATCGGTCGAGGGCTTTTCGGCTTCCTTCGGGCGAAGCTGCCGTATCAGCCGGTCGATGACATCGAGATTGCGCGGCTCCTTGTAGAATTCGATGATGGCGCGGGCCACCACCTCGCCGATACCGTCGATGCTATTGAGTTCGGCCCAGGCATCGCTCGCCGGATCGGCCGCCGCCTTCATGCTCTCTTCGAAATGTTCATAAGTGCCATAGGAGCGCGCCAGAAGCTTCGCCGTGGTCTCACCCACATGGCGGATGCCGAGCGCGAAGATCAGCCGGTGGAGATCGATCTCGCGGCGGGCATCGATGGCGTCGAACAGCTTTCTGACGCTGACCTTGCCGAAGCCGTCGATATTCTCAAGCTTGGTCAGATGCGAGGCTTCCTGCCGCGCCTTCAGGGTGAAAATCTCGGGCGCGGTCTTGATCGAGAGCGCCGGATCGTCGCTTTCGAAGAAGAAGTCTATCTGCTTGGTGCCCAGCCCTTCGATATCGAAGGCATTGCGCGAGACGAAATGTTTCAGGTGCTCCACCGCCTGCGCGCGGCAAACGAACCCGCCCGTGCAACGCGTGACCGAATCGAGCTTGCCGGTCTTTTCATTACGCTCCCGCACCGCATGGCTGCCGCAGACCGGACATTTTTCCGGGAACGCATATTTCACCGCATCAGCCGGGCGCTTTTCCAGAAGCACGTCCAGCACCTGCGGAATGACATCGCCGGCGCGCTGCACGATCACCGTATCGCCGATGCGGATATCGTGGTCCTCCGGGCGGATACGCTCGCCGCTATTGCCGATGCCTTCGATATAATCGGCATTATGCAGCGTCGCATTGGTGACGACGACACCGCCAACAGTGATCGGGGTGAGACGCGCCACCGGCGTCAAAGCACCGGTGCGCCCCACCTGGATTTCGATATTCTCGACGGTGGTAAAGGCCTGCTCGGCCGGAAATTTATGGGCGGTGGCCCAGCGCGGGCTGCGCGAGCGGAAGCCAAGTCTTTCCTGCAGATCGAGCCGGTCGACCTTATAGACCACGCCATCGATATCGTAATCGAGATCGGGCCGCGCGACGCCAATTTCATTATAATGCTCAAGCAATTGCTCGGCGGAGGTGAATCGCTTCATCAGCGGGTTGACCGGAAATCCCCACTCCCGGAATTTCTCGACGATGCCATATTGCGTATCCGCGATCCGCGCCGGCTGGCCGCCATTCGAAACCTCGCCCAGCGCATAGGCGAAGAACCGCAGCTTGCGTTTCGCCGTCACATTGGCGTCGAGCTGGCGCAGCGAACCGGATGCCGTGTTGCGCGGGTTCACATAGGTCTGCTTGCCTTCGGCCTCCATCTGGGCATTGAGCGCCAGAAAGTCGCTCTTGGCCATATAGACCTCGCCGCGTACTTCCACCACATCGGGCGCATCGGCGGGCAGCTCGTTCGGAATTTCCTTGATGGTCCTGATATTGGCGGTGACATTCTCGCCCGTCGTGCCATCACCGCGCGTCGCCGCCGTCTTCAGCCTGCGGTTCTCATAGCGGATCGACATGGAAAGCCCGTCAATCTTCGGCTCGGCGGTGAAGGCGATGGAATCGTCCGGCAGATGCCCGAGGAAGCGATAGACGGAACTGACGAAATCCCGCAGATCCTCTTCCGAAAACGTGTTGTCGAGCGACAGCATCGGCCGCGCATGCACGATGGGCGCAAAGGTCGGAAGCGGCGCGAAGCCGACTTTTTTCGACGGGCTGTCGGCCCGCACCAGCGCCGGGAAAGCCGCTTCGATCGCATCGTTGCGACGCTTCAGCGCGTCGTAGTCCGCATCCGAAATCTCCGGCGCATCCTTGCCATGGTAAAGCGCATCATGGCGCGCAAGTTCGGCCGCCAGAAACGCAAGCTCGGAAGAGGCTTCAAGCTCGGTCAGGTTTTCGACGGGAATCTGGTCTTTCGACATGGGAGAAGCCTCACGGATGAATCTGCAATGCTTTTAGCGAATTATTGCCAAACGCAAAACCATCCTCGCTTTTCAACAGGCAGGAATCCGCTATTCTGAACATCCGGATGAAACAGATGCCGGAGCCTCCCATGGACGTCACGACCCTCATTGCCTTTGCGGCAGCCTTCTTTGTGTTCGCAGCCAGCCCCGGACCGGACAATATGACGATCGTTGCCCGCACGATCACCCATGGCGCCGCCTCCGGCCTCGCCTATGGCGCGGGAACCGTGGCCGGAATTTTGATCTTCCTCACACTTGCAGCCTTTGGCCTGTCCATACTCGCCGCCGAAATGGGAACTCTCATGGCGGTACTGCGCTATGGCGGTGCAGCCTATCTGGTGTGGATAGGCATCAGGCTCTGGACGGCGGAACCTATCGTTCCCGATCTGCAGCCGGTGAGTGCCGGGCGTAGCCTCATCTCGCTATTCGCAACTGGAACCGCGCTCAATCTCGGCAATCCGAAAATGCCGCTCTTTTACGTCGCGCTGCTGCCGAACGTTGTCGGCGCTTCACTGACGATCGATCACCTTGCTGCCCTGGCAACGGTCATCATCGCGGTGGAGGCGATTGTTATTGGCGGTCACGTTCTTCTCGCCGTACGAACGAGAAAACTGCTGCGGGAGCCGAAAATCATCCGCAGGGTGAACCGGGCGGCAGGCGGGATCATGATCGGCTCCGGCGTCGCGGTGGCCGTCAGCCGTTAATCCTTGGCGGCAAGCAGGCGAGCCGCTGCAGCCCTCGCCTCGTCCGTCACCGATGCACCGGCAAGCATGCGGGCAATCTCTTCGGTACGGTGTTTCGGCTCCATGGTGGCCACGCGCGTGGCGATACGCTCGCTGCCGTCGCCGGATGGGCCTTTGGAAATGAGAAGATGAGTCGCCGCCCGTGCCGCCACCTGCGGCGCATGGGTAACGGACAGAACCTGCACGGTTTTCGACAGGCGGCGCAGGCGCTGGCCAATAGCATCCGCCACCGCGCCGCCGACACCCGTATCGATTTCATCGAACACCAAGGTCGG
The DNA here is from genome assembly GCF_053522445.1 of Agrobacterium sp. 22-221-1. NCBI lineage: Bacteria > Pseudomonadati > Pseudomonadota > Alphaproteobacteria > Hyphomicrobiales > Rhizobiaceae > Agrobacterium > Agrobacterium sp. 22-221-1. The sequence goes on along the minus strand of NZ_JBNWCL010000005.1, from coordinate 99,956 downwards.
TGCCGAACCGCGATCCGCCAGCGCCACTTTCAGCGCCAGCAGGAAGCGGGACAATTCACCGCCCGAGGCCACCTTCATGATCGGTCCCGGCCGTGTGCCCGGATTGGTCTGGACGTGGAATTCCACCGTGTCGATGCCGTCGGCCGTCGCCTGTTCGGCATCGGAGGTCACCTCGACGGTAAACCGCGCCCGCTCCAGCTTCAGCGCCGGCAGTTCTGCCATCACCGCGTTAGAAAGCGCATCCGCCGCATGGCGGCGTTTGTCGGAAAGCGATTGCGCGGCACGGTCGAAATCGGCCTTCACCACGCCGAGATTGGCCTCGAGCTTGCCGAGCTTTTCTTCGCCGGCATCGAGATCGGCGAGATCGGCCACCATTTTTTCGGCGAGAGCCGGCAGATCGGGTACGGCGACATTGTATTTGCGCCCGGCAGCACGTAGCGCAAACAGTCGCTCCTCCACCCGCTCCAGCTCACGCGGATCGAATTCGGTGCGGCGCAGCGCCGCCTCCACTTCCATCTGCGCATTGGAAAGGCTGTCGAGCGCGGCGTCCAGCAATTGCACCGTGTCTTCCAGCAATCCCGGCGCTTCGTGGCTCTTGCGCTCCAGACGCCGCATCATCGACGCGATGACAGGCACGGGCGAGGCATTGCCGTTCAGAAACTCGCTTGCCTCGGCGATATCGCCGGCAATGCGTTCGGATTTCTGCATCACCGCCCGGCGTTCGGCCAGCTCGTCCTCTTCACCGTCGCGCGGCGAGAGCGTTTCCAGTTCCTCGACGGAGGAGCGAAGGTAATCCGCCTCGCGCGCTGCCGCCTCCACCTTGGCGCGATGCGTCTTCAGGGCACGCTCGGCGTCCTTCCAAGTGCGGTATAGGCCTTGAACGCCGCGAGCCTCATCGCTCAGCCCGGCAAAGGCATCCAGCAGCGTGCGGTGTGCATCGGTATCGACAAGCGCGCGATCATCATGCTGACCATGAATCTCGACCAGCAATTGCCCGAGCTGGCGCATCATCTGCACGCTGATGGCCTGATCGTTGATATAGGCCTTGGTGCGACCGTCAGAGGATTGCACCCGGCGGAAAATCAGGTCGCCATCGTCGTCGAGACCGTTTTCACGCAGGAGAAGCCGTGTCGGGTGATTGTTGGGGACTTCGAAGGTGGCGGTGACCTGCCCCTTCTCTTCCCCGTGCCGCACAAGGCCGCCATCGCCACGGCCGCCAAGCGCGAGCGAGAGACTATCGAGAAGAATGGATTTGCCCGCACCCGTCTCGCCCGTCAACACGGAAAGGCCCGCCTCGAAACCGAGGTCGAGCCTTTCGATGAGAACGATATCGCGAATCGAGAGCTGGACCAGCATGGCCTATGCCCCGTCTCAGGCGCCGATGAGCTTCTTGCCGGCGCGCGAAATCCAGGACCCCTTGTTTTCCCGCGGCTCCAGCCCGCTGCCCTTCAGCAGCTTGTAGGAATCCGAATACCATTGGCTGTCAGGATAGTTGTTGCCGAGAACGGCGGCCGCGGTTTGCGCTTCGTCCACCAGGCCCATCGCATAATAGGCTTCCGTCAGACGCGCCAGCGCTTCCTCGATCTGGTTGGTGTTCTGGTACTGCTCGACGACGATGCGGAAACGCGAAACGGCGGCGAGGTATTCCTTGCGCTCAAGATAATAACGTCCGACCTGCATTTCGCGGCCGGCGAGCTGGTCGCGGGCGAAACGAATCTTGGCCTGCGCATCGGCGACATATTCCGAATCGGGATAGTCGTTGACGACCTTGTTCATCGCCTCGACGGTGCGCTGTGCAGCGCGCTGGTCCTGCGTCACGTCGGAAATCTGCTTGGAATAGGCAAGACCGATCATGTACTGAACGTAAGCGGCATCCTTGGAGCGCGGATATTGGCGCAGGAACCGGCTGCCGTTGGTAATGGCCACATCGTTCTTGTTGGTGCGCGTGGCAATGAAGGTCTGCATCACCAGCGCCTTCTGGCCCCATTCGGTGAAGGGGTACTGCTTGTCGATAGCCTCGAACTTGCGTGAGGCTTCCGTCATGTTACCGGCGTTCATGTTGGCAAGCCCCTGCTTGTACAGAACATCCGGCGGATCGGTCTCGACGCCGAGCTTGGTGATGTCGATATCCGGATCGGACTGGCAGGCCGTGACGGCGACACTCGCGCCGACCAACATCAACGAGACGGCGATCCCCCGAATCGTACCCTTCATTGCACCAGACCCTACATGCTTCATTCGACAGTTCCCACTTCCCGCGCAAATACATAAGCATCGGCTTTGCACTGGCGTTCTAGCCATAAAAGCATCCGCAGGGCAACGCAATGATGACGCATTAACGCATTTTTATGGCATCGACCCGTGCAATCGCATGAATATCAGGCGATATTACGCAACTTCCTGTTCGCATCGCGAAAAAGCCGCCCCAAAGGGAGCGGCTTTTTCTGTCAATTGATAGCCTGCGAAGGAATTCACGCAGACCAGGGTGCGAATTCCGGCATGTTGACCGCAACGAATTCGCGGGCGCGCACCATCTGGTTGCGGGCGGCCGGCGCTTCAACGATCTCATAGGCGGTGCGGTCGCTCAAAAGCGCCTTTAGCGCATTCGCATTGACCTTGTGGCCGCCGCGATAGGAGCGGTAGCAGCCGATGAACTGTGCGCCGGCAAGCGCCAGGTCGCCCACGGCGTCCAGCGTCTTGTGACGAACGAATTCGTCTTTGGCGTAACGCAGGCCTTCCATGTTGATGACGCTGTTGTCGTCGGAGATGACGACCGAGTTCTCAAGCGAGGAGCCGAGCGCATAACCGGCGGCCCACAGGCGCTCCACATCACGCATGAAGCCGAAGGTGCGGGCGCGCGACAGCTCGTTCTTGAACGTATCCGCCGTCAGGTCGCCCTTCCAGGACTGCTTGCCGATCAGCGGCGTGTCGAAATCGATGTCAACCTCAAAGCGAGTACCGTCATAGGGACGGAACTCCGCCCAGGACGCGCCCGAATCGATACGCACCGGCTTGATGACGCGAATATAGCGGCGCTTCACGCCGAGGCTCTTGATGCCGACCGATTCGATCGCTTCGATGAAAGGTGCGGAGCTGCCGTCCATGATCGGCGCTTCAGGACCGTCGACTTCAACGATGAGGTTATCGAGGCCCATGGCGTAGATGGCAGCCATGACGTGCTCGATCGTCGCCACCGACTGGGAAAGCGAACGGCCGAGCACGGTGCACAGGTCGGTATTGCCGACATTGGCCGAAACCGCCTTCAACTCGGTAACGCTGCCATTGTCATGAAGGCGGTGGAAGACGATGCCCGTTCCGGCTTCTGCGGGCTGGAAGGTCATCGAGACCGGATTGCCGGAATGCACGCCAATGCCTTTGAGCTGAACAGCATTTGCGATAGTTGTCTGAAATCCGAGCAGTCCGATAGTCATGCGAATATGCCTTGTTTTGCAAACCGCGCCGTTTGAGCGCCGTTCAAGTTTTCGAGCCGGTTTGGCAACCGGCCAAGTCCGTGTTTTCCTTTACCCAGCCTCATACATACGCACATGTAGGTGCCACGACAAATCACTGTTCGTTTCGGATTGTTACACGCGTAAACCTTTGAAAAAGCGAATTAATTTAGTGTTAATAACGCAAAATAAACAAAACGCCCGGATCGTGAAACCCGGGCGTTCGAAGAGGCGGATGGAATCGCCCTTAGTTGGACTGGCGGCGCAGGAAGGCCGGGATTTCCAGCTGGTCGTCGTCGTGATGGCTGGACGATGCAGGCGTTGCGCGGCCGTGATCGTCAAGCTGGCCACGACGCGGTGCGTAGAGGCTGGCTTCCGGCGAAAGCGGGGCGCGGCGCTGCTGCGGCGCCATGCTCGGCGCATCCATCATGTCGGACGGAACTTCTTCTTCTTCGCGGCGACCAAGCGAGTTGGTGATGCGCTTCAGAAGACCCATCGGGCCACGCTCTTCCTGAGCGGCAGGAGCGGCGTGGGTGCGGTGGTCCAGCTCGGCCTTCACGACCGGCGGGAAGTCTTCGACCTTCGGCATGCGTACCGGCTCGGGCTGGCGGGCAACCGGTGCGGGTTCCTGGTAGACAGGAGCCTGCGGCTGCTGCATGCGCGGCGCCGGAGCGGCAACCTGTTCCGGAGCATGGTAGACGGGCGCCGGAGCGACCGGTGCCGGAGCAGCCTGCTGAACCGGCTGGGCCGGACGGAGAGCCGCCGGCGCTTCAGCCGGAGAAGATGCGAACAGCTTGCTCTGCGGACGGAAATCCTGAGCCGGCTGCTGGTGTGCGGCGAAACCGAGTTCGCGTTCCATTTCGGCTTCCGCCGAACGGATGGTCTGGGCGATCGGGTCTACGGCCTTCTGTGCCTGCGATACTACTGGAGCAGGCTGAACTGCGGCCGGAGCGGAAGCAACGGCCGCGGAAGGACGGATAAGCGGCTTGGCAACGGCTGCTGCGGCACGCATATCGGCAACGTTCTGCTCGCCGACGCCAGCAACGCGGTCGATGCCGGTCGCCACTACGGAGACGCGGATGAGACCTTCCAGAGCTTCGTCGAAGGTTGCGCCGAGGATGATGTTGGCGTCCGGATCGACTTCTTCGCGGATACGGGTCGCAGCCTCGTCGACTTCGAACAGGGTAAGATCGCGACCGCCGGTGATGGAGATCAGCAGGCCCTGTGCGCCCTTCATCGAGGTTTCGTCGAGCAGCGGGTTGGCGATTGCCGCTTCCGCAGCTTGCATCGCACGGCCCGGACCGGAAGCCTCCCCGGTGCCCATCATCGCGCGGCCCATTTCACGCATGACCGAGCGAACGTCGGCGAAGTCGAGGTTGATGAGACCTTCCTTCACCATCAGGTCGGTGATGCAGGCAACGCCCGAATAGAGAACCTGGTCGGCCATGGCGAAGGCGTCGGCGAAGGTCGTCTTGTCATTGGCAATACGGAAGAGATTCTGGTTCGGAATGACGATCAGCGTATCGACGGACTTTTGCAGTTCCTCGATGCCCTGTTCGGCAAGACGCATGCGGCGGCCGCCTTCGAAGTGGAAGGGCTTGGTGACGACGCCAACCGTCAGGATGCCCTTGTTGCGGGCTGCCTGAGCGACAACCGGAGCAGCACCCGTGCCGGTGCCGCCGCCCATGCCGGCGGTGACGAAGCACATGTGGGTGCCGTTCAGGTGATCGATGATCTCGTCGATGCATTCTTCAGCGGCGGCTCGGCCGACTTCCGGCTGGGAACCGGCGCCGAGGCCTTCGGTGACGTTGACGCCGAGCTGGATGACCCGGTCTGCCTTCGTCATGGTCAGCGCCTGCGCATCCGTATTGGCGACGACGAAGTCGACGCCCTGGAGGCCAGCCGTGATCATGTTGTTGACAGCGTTACCACCACCACCGCCGACACCGAAAACAGTGATGCGTGGCTTCAGCTCGGTGATATCAGGCTTTTGCAGCTGTATCGTCATTTTAGCATTCCTTCTTTCTCTGGCCGCATCGCCCCGCTGGCCGATTCTTGAAAACTCAACTCTGAAACCTCCGGCTTACGCCACGAGGCCACTTAAAAACTCTCTTTCAGCCATTGCCCCACCCGGGCTATCCGGCCGCTACCCGTACCAAACGGCGAGAACATTCCGCCTTGCGCCGCATGAATTTCGATGTCCGCCACCTGCGGATAGATCATCAGTCCGCAGGCGGTTGAAAATGCCGGTCCCTTCGCCGCGACCGGAAGACCGGCCACACCCATGGGGCGGCCGATGCGAACGTTGCGGGCGAGAATGCGCCGTGCCGTTTCCGGCAGCCCCGTCAGCTGGCTTGCGCCGCCGGTCAAGACAACGCGCTTGCCGACGATGGGGCTGAAGCCGGACTTCTGGATACGATCACGGATCAATTCCAGCGTCTCTTCGATACGCGCCCGCACGATGCGGGTTACAAGTGCTCTTGAAACTTGCGATGGTTGATCGCGATCGTCTTCGCCAATCGGCGGGATCGAAATCATGTCGCGCTCATCCGCGCCATTCAGCAAAGCCGAACCATGCACCACCTTCAGTCTCTCCGCATCTTCGATTCGTGTCGAGAGGCCACGTGCAAGATCTGTCGTAACGTGATGGCCGCCAAGGCCGATCGCATCGGTGTGAATGAGCCGGCCTTCGGCGAAAACCGAGATCGTCGTGGTGCCGCCGCCCATGTCGATGGCCGCACAGCCGAGTTCGACTTCATCGTCGACCAGCGCCGCAAGACCGCTGGCATAGGGCGTCGCCACCATGCCCTCGACGGAAAGATGCGCGCGATTGACGCAAAGCTCGAGGTTCTTCAGCGCCGTGCGCTCGACCGTCACGACATGCATATCGACACCGAGAAGGTCGCCATACATCGACAACGGATCGCGAATGCCGCGCTCGCCGTCCAGCGAATAACCCGTCGGCAAAGAATGCAGGATCGCCCGGTCCTGACGCATGGACTGCTGGCTTGCCGCCACCAGAACCTTGCGCAGATCGCTTGCTTCCACTTCCTGGCCGCCAAGATCGATGCTCGCGGTATAGATATCGCTCGCCAGTCTTCCTGCCGAAACATTGACGATCAGGCTGTCGACGGTAAGCCCCGCCATGCGCTCGGCCGCATCGACCGAAAGACGGATGACGCCTTCCAGCGCATCGAGATCGGCGATCACGCCGGATTTCACGCCGCGCGAACGCTGATGGCCAATGCCGATGATTTCGACCTTATGCGTACGACCGGGCAGGATTTCGCTTTCCTGGCGCGGCGTCAGCCTGCCGATCATGCACACGACCTTGGTCGAGCCGATGTCCAGCACCGAAACGATGTGGCTGCGCTTGGAAGAAAGCGGCTTCAGGCGAGGCAGGCCGAAATGGGAAGAACCGAAAAAGCTCATGTGTTCTTCTCCGCCTTCTTGAGAGCCTTGGTGCGCGCATCGACAGCGGCCTGACGGCGTTCCGTGGCGCCCTCGGTCAACTGGATCGTGGTGCGGTCCGCAAGCCGGAGATCGACGGCGGCGACATCGCGCGACAGCACCTTTTCCTCGAGATCGAGCCGCGCCAGCAATTGCAGCGCCTGCGGCAGATTTTCTTCCGGCAGCTTGACGACGATGCCGTTATCGAGATGCAGATCCCAGCGGCGGCCGGCAATGCGGACATAAGCGCGGACACGGTTGCGGATTTCCGGCCAGTCGGCCAGCTGCTCGACGAAACCGGCAGCACCCGTTTCCGCGTCGCGGCCGACGAAGAGCGGCAGGGAGGCGAATTTATTGTCCCGCAGCGGCGCAATCACGCTGCCGCTTTTTTCGATCAGTGACAGTTCCGTTCCATGCTGCCAGATGCCGAAGGCCTGACGCTCCTTCAGCCGGACTTCCACGGTCTTGGGGTACACCTTGCGGATATCGACATCTTCCACCCAGGGAAGCTGCACCAGCTTGCGGCGTGCCGCATCGATATCGAGCGCGATCAGCGAGGTGCTGCCATCGAGGCCAAGAAGCTGGAACACTTCGATTTCGGAGGTCTGCAGATTGCCGGAAACCTTCACGTCCTCGACCGCAAAGCCTGCGGCCGATGTCGTGGTCTGGGTAACGATATTGGTGTGCCCGCCGAGCGACATGCCGTAAAGCCCGGTCACCGCGTAAAAGGCGACGGCCGAGATCGTACCGGTATGGGCAGGAATGTGAATGCGTCCGGTCGCAAGGCTGACACCGAAACGCACGAAGCGACGCAGAGGACGCGGCAACACCATGCGGTCGTCGGCGCTGGCCGCCGCCGCGAATTGTTCACGCTTTTTTGCCGTCGACTTTTTGCCGATCACCGCAAACACGAAGCGTCCTCCACCATCCAGCTGACAAGGTTACCAAAGGAGCGGCCAGCATGAGCCGCCATTTCCGGCACCAGGGAGGTCGGCGTCATGCCCGGCTGCGTATTCACTTCAAGCCAGATAACTTCGCCATCTTCTGAGAAACGGTCGTCGTAACGAAAGTCTGAACGGCTTACGCCACGGCATCCGATCGCCCGATGCGCCATAACCGCCAGTGTTTGAATTTTTTGGTAAATTTTCGGTGAAATTTCTGCGGGAATGACATGTTTCGAGCCACCAGCCGCATATTTCGCATCATAATCATAAAAATTGTGACCGAGCGGCACCACTTCGGTGACGCCCAGCGCCTCGCCGTCGAGCACACCGCAGGTCAGTTCGCGGCCGTGAATATAGCGCTCGACCATGACCTGATCGCCGTAGCGCCATTCCGACGAGGTGAGAATCTGCGGCGGATGCGACTGGTCTTCTTTGACGATCACGACACCGAAGCTCGAACCTTCACGCACCGGCTTCACCACATAAGGGGGTGCAAGCGGATGTTCGCTGGTGAAATCGAAGCGGTTCATGACGCGCTCGGCAGCCACCGGGATGCCGGCAGCAGCGGCAACCTTCTTGGCCTGCGCCTTGTCCATGGCGAGTGCGGAAGCGAGCACGCCGGAATGCGTATAGGGAATGGCGAGATATTCGAGGATGCCCTGAATGGTGCCGTCTTCGCCAAAGGGACCGTGCAGCGCATTGAAAGCCACATCCGGGCGCAGCTCGGCAAGGACGGCGGCGACATCGCGCCCCACATCGACCCGGGTGACCTTGTAGCCCTCGTCTTCCAGAGCCTGCGCGCAAGCGTTGCCCGACGACAGGCTGACCGGCCGCTCCGACGAAAATCCACCCAAAAGAACAGCTACGTGCTTGCCGCTCATCGATACCTCTGACACCAACTCTCCGTTACGAACCACGCTCCGAACCGACCGAATTTGACGAACGGTGATTCTGGCACATGACCCTTGAGATCAGTTAAACGCCATTAAGGTTAATGAATCGTTTACTTTCGTTAACCGCCGCGTCCAACGTGCCGAGTTTCGTTAAAGAATCAGCACCGATCCGGATTCCCTCCTTGGAATCAGAGAGTTGCATGGATTGCAACATGCAGGTTTTCAATGATCGGAAATAAAACGGCGCTCGTGCGTCTGCCGCTCCGCGATAAAGGCAAGGCCGAAACGTTAACAGACGGGATTATTCCCCAGGGAAAATTATCTGGCGTTTCAGCGTTTTAAAACCGCGGCCTGAATCAGTCTCTCAATCGCCAAAGCATCCCCGAGAGGCATAACCACACGTGTCACACTGATGGATCACATTATCTGCATTATTTCTTTTTTAGCATTCCATAAGAACAAAAATTGCGTTAACGCAGTCGTCGCCTCCCAAGGCATGACATTGCAATCATCCAAAATGGAACCAATACCATGACCGACGCGATATCTCCGGTATCGCCGACCGCTGACACTTCGAACGTTGTAAAGACAAATTCGCCTGCACGAGTTCTCACTGCCAGCCTGGTCGGCACGACCATCGAGTTTTTCGATTTCTACGTTTACGCCACGGCCGCAGTGCTCGTGTTCCCCACTTTGTTCTTCCCGAACAATGACCCGATGACGGCGCTTCTGGCGTCCTTCGCCACCTTCTCCATCGCCTTTTTCGCCCGCCCGCTGGGCGCTGTGGTCTTCGGCCACTATGGCGACCGCGTCGGCCGCAAGACCACCCTTGTCGCCGCCCTGCTCACGATGGGCGTCTCGACGGTCGTGATCGGCCTCCTGCCCTCCTATGAGACCGCCGGCGTTCTGGCCCCGCTGCTGCTCGCGCTTTGCCGCTTCGGTCAGGGTTTCGGCCTCGGCGGAGAATGGGGCGGCGCCGTCCTGCTCGCCACGGAAAACGCACCTCCGGGCAAGCGCAGCTGGTACGGCATGTTCCCGCAGCTCGGTGCACCCGTTGGCCTGTTCCTTTCGTCTGGCGTGTTCTGGATCCTGCTGCACTTCATGTCTCAGGAAGCGCTTTTGAGCTGGGGCTGGCGCATTCCCTTCGTCGCTTCGATCATCCTGATCGCGGTCGGCATGTGGGTTCGCCTGTCGATCACCGAAACGCCCGACTTCCAGAAGGCAATCGAAAAGGAAGAACGTGTGGCCGTGCCGGTCGCGGAACTGTTCCGCAACCACAAGCGCAGCCTCGTGCTCGGCACCTTCGTGGCGCTGGCCACCTTCGTGCTCTTCTACATCGGCACCGCCTATCTTCTGTCCTACAACGTCAAGGTCCTGAAAATCCCGTTCCTCGACGCTCTGGAAGTGCAGATCCTCGGCTCCATCGTTTTCGGCATCTTCATTCCGATCGCCGGCAAGCTTGCCGAAAAATTCGGTCGCCGTGAAATCCTGATCCTGACGACGGTGCTGATCGGCCTGTTCTCCTTCCTGCTGCCCGGCCTGATGTCCGGTAGCGAAGGCTCGATCTTCGTCTTCGCGGCTCTTGCCATGATGCTGATGGGCATGACCTACGGCCTGATCGGAACGGCACTCGCCGCCCCCTTCCCGACCCGCGTGCGCTACACCGGTTCGTCCATCACCTTCAACATGGCCGGCATCTTCGGCGCATCGCTCGCGCCTTACATCGCCACATGGCTGCAGGTGAATTACGGCATGGGTTATGTCGGTTATTATCTCTGCGTATCGGCGCTCATCACGCTCGCCTGCATCCTTCTGTCCCGCAAGGACGAAGTCTGAGCCACGCAGGGTTCCAAATACAAGAAGGCCCGCGGAACTTGAGGTTTCGCGGGCCTTTTCATATCTGCGCCCGACAGCGCAACAGCGCATCTCTTCCCGGCCTTGTTGGAAATACGCTAGGCGACGGATTGGCGGATGTCGCGCTGGCCTGACACGCAGATGCGGTTACGCCCCGTTCCCTTTGCCTGATAGAGCGCCAGATCGGCATTGTGCAGGACTTTTTCGAAGACTTCGGCATCCTTCCGGACAGCAACGCCAATCGATATGGTGACACCGATCCGCATCTCCTGATAATCGACCGGCACGGCCTCGATACTCGCACGCAGCCTTTCGCAAACGTCCAGGAACGATTGCAGCCCGGTTTCCTGTACGACAACGAACTCCTCGCCACCCATTCTGGCAACGCTGGCGGAGGCAGCGAAGGCAGCGCGTATCCGCTGTGCGACACTGGAAATCACCGCATCGCCTGCCAGATGGCTGAACCTGTCGTTCACGGACTTGAAATGATCGATATCGAGGAAGGCGACGCAATAATGCGGGCCGAGATCGATACATCCGGCATAAAGCCCAAGGCGATTGCTGAGGCCCGTCAAGGCGTCCGTATGGCTCAGATACAGAAATCGCTCATGCGATTGCGCCAGAAGCTTCACTTCCCTGGCATTCAGCCAGCAAACCAGCAGCGTTATCGTAAACGAGATAGCGGCGGACAGGGTGATGCCAAGGATAAGCCCGTTGACGAGATCCGTTACCAGCCCGAACTCCGCCAGCAGAAGCAGACCGAAAAAACAGATAAGAACAGCTATGACCGTGACGACACAGGCGACCCGGATTGCAAATTCCAGCGGTTCAAGCCGCCGGCGGCGCTCCGACGTCGCAATCGAAAAACTCATCATCTCGATCAGTTTTTTCCAGAGACCCAATACCATCCCCAGCAGCGCCCAATCATCTAACGTCGTCGAAAACTCTAATATAAATCGTCTAAAATATGGGAGAGGGCCGACACCCTCTCCACTTTCATCTTGCTATAGACCATAACCATTGATCGACCGTTACGATAAGCGCCAACGGCCGCATCAACGCAAGGTTTTGTCGCCAACTATACCGGACAACACCGGATTTCAGCTTCCGAGGAAAGGCTCCACCTCACGGCCCGGCATGAAAAGGCCAAGCCGCTTGATTTCCCATTCCAGCCGGATGCCCGACTTTTCGAACACGCGCTTACGGATGGTCTCGCCCAGATATTCCAGATCGTAACCGGTCGCATGGCCGGTATTGATCATGAAATTGCAATGCAGCGACGACATCTGCGCGCCGCCGATGACCAGACCGCGACCGCCCGCCTCATCGATCAGCTCCCAGGCGGAATGACCTTCGGGATTCTTGAAGGTGGAACCGCCCGTCTGCTCGCGGATCGGCTGCACGGTTTCGCGGTGGTGGCGCACGGCATCCATATCGGCACGGATTTTCGCCTTGTCTTCGGGATAACCCTCAAACAGCGCGCCCGTGAAGATCAGGCCCGCATCGGCGCCGGAATGGCGATAGCTGTAGCCCATATCGGCGTTCGAAAGCACATGCTGGTTGCCCTGACGGTCGACCGCATAGACCTCCACGACACGCTCGCGCGTCTCGCCGCCATTGGCGCCCGCATTCATACGTAGCGCACCGCCGATGGAGCCGGGAATGCCGTAATAGAAATGGAAACCGCCGATGCCATTATCCATGGCCATCGCAGCAATATGCTTGTCCGGGCAGATCGCGCCCGCCTTGATGCGGTTTTCACCGGCAAGCTCCACCTGGCCGAAGCCCTTGGCCGACAGACGGACGACAACGCCCGGAATGCCGCCATCGCGCACCAGAAGGTTCGAGCCGACGCCAACCACGGTCAACGGCACGTCTTCCGGCAGAATTTTCAGGAAGGCAATCAGATCGTCGGTATCGTGCGGCTGGAACATGACTTCCGCGAGACCGCCGGCTCTGAACCACGTCACGCGGTCCATGGGCGCATCCGGTGTCAGACGTCCCCGCAATTCATTTACCCCGTCGCCGAGCCTCCCCAGCAATTTAACCCCATCGACCTGTCTCATTCAGACTTTCCTGATATGCTCTTCAATTCCGAAGGCAGTACTGCTGCCCATTGCGTGATATTTCCAGCCCCCAAGAGAACCACGAAATCACCCGGATTCGCAATGCCTGCAACCACTGAGGCGAGATCTTCACGTTTCTCGAGAAAACGGGCGTCACGGTGGCCGGCGGCCTTGATGGCCGAAACCAGCGCTTCCGAGCTCGCGCCTTCGATCGGATCTTCGCCCGCGGCATAGACCGGAGCAAGGATAATCGTGTCGGCATCGTTAAAACAATGCGCGAAATCGTCGAACAGGCTGGAAAGGCGGCTATAGCGGTGCGGCTGGTGTACGGCGATGATGCGGCCCTTGCAGGCCTCCCGCGCCGCCTTCAGCACGGCCTTGATCTCCACTGGATGGTGACCGTAATCATCAAAGACCTGTACGCCGTTGGCTTCGCCCGTCAGCGTGAAGCGCCGCTTGACGCCGCCGAAGGAGGCAAGGCCCTTCTTGATGTCGGCTTCAGAAATGCCGAGACGATTGGCAACCGCAATCGCCGCCGTCGCATTCGACACATTATGGCGGCCGGGCATCGGCAGGACGAGGTCCTTGAAGGAAAATATCTTGCCGGTACGGCGACGGCGGATTTCCACGTCGAATACCGAGCGCGTGCCGTCGATGCGCACATTCGAAAACCGCACATCGGCCTGCGGGTTCTCGCCATAGGTGATGACCTTGCGATCCTCGATGCGGCCGACCAGCGCCTGCACTTCCGGGTGGTCGAGGCACATGACGCCGAAACCGTAGAAAGGCACGTTCTCGACGAACTGACGGAAGGCAGCACGCACGGCATCGAAATTGCCGTAATGGTCGAGATGTTCCGGATCGATATTGGTGATGACGGCCACATCGGCCGGCAGCTTAAGGAAGGTGCCGTCGGATTCATCGGCCTCCACCACCATCCATTCGCCCGCGCCCATGCGGGCATTGGTGCCGTAAGCATTGATGATGCCGCCATTGATGACGGTCGGGTCGAGATTGCCGGCTTCCAGCAAGGTCGCGACCATGGAGGTGGTCGTGGTCTTGCCATGGGTGCCGCCGATTGCGATGGCGTTACGGAAACGCATCAACTCGGCCAGCATTTCGGCCCGGCGAACGATCGGCAGGTGCTTTTCACGCGCCGCGATGAGTTCCGGATTGTTCTTCTTGATGGCGGTGGAAACGACCACGACCTCGGCATCGCCGATATTATCCGCCGTATGACCGACGAAAACCTCGATGCCCTTGTCGCGCAGGCGCTGCACATTGGCGCTGTCGGCCTGATCCGACCCCTGAACGCGATGGCCGAGATTGTGAAGCACTTCGGCAATGCCGCTCATGCCGATCCCGCCTATGCCGATGAAATGCACAAGGCCTATGGCTTTCGGCATCTTCATGCCCCAACTCCTTCATTCTTCTTCTTGAATTCCTGCACGGACCGGCCGGAAGCAATCGCCTCCACCAGATCGGCCAGCACATCCGCCGCATGCGGTTTGCCCGTCGCCTTTGCCGCCGCCGCCGTTGCCGAAAGACGATCCGGCTCCGAAAGCGCTGAGGACAGCAGGCCGGAGAGCTTCTGCGGCGACAGTTCAGCCTGCTTGATGACGCTTGCCCCGCCCGCCGCCGAAAGCGCTGCCGCATTGGCGGCCTGATCGTGATCGAGCGCATGCGGATAGGGAACGAGGATCGACGGGCGGCCGATCACCGAAAGCTCCGATACCGTCGAGGCGCCCGAGCGGCTGATAACCAGATCGGCCTCGCCGATACGCGACGCCATATCGCCGAAGAAGGGCGAAACATCCGCTTTCACGCCGAGCTTCTGATAGGAGGCGATCACGCTGTCCTTGTCTTCCGGCCGCGCCTGCTGGGTGACGACGATGCGCTTGCGCTGCTCATCCTTCAGCAGGCAGATCGCCGCAGGCACCGCGCTCGAGAAGAACTGCGCACCCTGGCTGCCGCCGAAAACGACAAGCTGGAATGTCTCACCCGTCTGCGAGGGCGTATAGGGTATCTCCGACGCCGCCAGCACCGCCGGGCGTACGGGATTTCCGGTCGCCACCGTCTTGTCGGAATATTGACCGTTGGCGGGCGGCAGGAAACCGCCGGCAATCGCTTTCACCCGGCCTGCCAGCGCCTTGTTGGCGCGGCCCATCACCGCATTCTGCTCGTGAATGATGGAGGGAACGCCAAGTCCGGTCGATGCCAGAAGCGGCGGCACGGTGGGATAACCGCCGAAACCGACAACTGCGACAGGCTTCAGTTTTGCCACCAGCCGGCGCGCGGCGCGCAGACCAACCCACAGCTTCCAGAGCGAACGCGCCACGGAAATCGGGTTTTTTGAGCCGATGGTGGCGGACGGCACAACATGGATTTCATCCGCCGGGAACTTGCCCGCATACCGCTCGGCGCGGCTGTCGGTGACAAGGTGCACCTGATAACCGCGCGCTTTCAGCGTGTGCGCGAGCGCCTCGGCTGGAAAGACATGGCCGCCGGTTCCCCCGGCGGCAAGAAGAACAATACCCTTGCTCATGATCGTTTACTCCGCGGGAACGCCGGAACCGACGCGGAAGAAACTCCGCTCCTGCGCCCGCTTTTCGGGTCTGTGGCGTGTCAGCGCCAGAAGGAAGCCGGCGGTCACGCAGATCGCCATCATCGACGAACCGCCATAGGAAATCAGCGGCAGCGTCATGCCCTTGGCGGGCATCAGTTCCAGATTGACGCCGATATTGATCATAGACTGCATGCCGATCTGCAGCACGAGGCCGGCCACGGCGAAGCGGCAGAAATCGTCCTTTTCCTTGAAGGCGTGCGACAGGCCGCGCAGCACGATGAAGGCGAAGATCGCCACCAGGAACATACAGAAAACGATGCCGAATTCTTCCGCAGCCACCGAGAAGATGAAGTCGGTATGGCTGTCGGGAATGATGCGCTTGACGATGCCCTCGCCCGGTCCGCGTCCGAACCAGTCACCGCGAATGATAGCCTCACGCGCCGTGTCCACCTGGAACGTATCGCCTTCGCCCGTCCAGAAACGGTCGATACGACCGGCCACGTGCGGCAGCATCAGATAAGCGGAGATGATGCCTCCGACGCCGACGCCGCCGAGCATGATGATCCAGAACCACGGCACGCCGGCCATGAAGAACATGCCGCCCCAGACCACCGACGTCAGGATCGTCTGGCCGAAGTCCGGCTGGGCGATCAGGAGCGCCGCCACGATGCCGAAGGTGATGATGGCGAAGAGATTGCCGGGAATTTCAGGATGGCGCGCCCGTTCGGCAAACAGCCAGGCGCAGACGATGACGAAGGCCGGCTTCATGAATTCCGACGGCTGGATCGAGAAGGTGCCGATGGAAATCCAGCGCCGTGCACCCTTGACCTCGATGCCGAAGAATAGCGCGAAGATCATCATCAGCAGCGAAGCGATGAGCATGATGACCGCGACGCGGCGCACCTGACGCGGCGACAGGAAGGACAGGCCGACCATGATCGCCAGCGAGGGCACCATGAACATCGCCTGACGCTCGACGAAGAAGAAACTGTTGAGGCCGATGCGCTCGGCAACCGCAGGCGAGGCCGCAAAGGACAGCATCAGACCGATGCCCATCAGCGCGATGAACGCCGCCAGAAAGAAACGGTCGATGGTCCAGAACCATTCCGCGACCGGACCGCGATCAACTCGGCTTACCATGGCCTTCAGCCCCCTTTTCCAGAGTCAACCAGCATCGTCATGCCATCGAGCGCCGCGACCTGCGCGACGAACGAATCACCTCTGATCTCAAAGTTCTTATATTGATCGAAGCTTGCGCAAGCCGGGGATAACATCACGATATTGCCGGCCGTCGCATCTTTTTCCGCATCCGCCGCCGCATGTTGCACGGCCTTGTCCAGCGTGCCGGATATTTCGTAAGGCACGGCTTCGCCCAGTGTCGCCGCAAATTCCGCTGCCGCCTCGCCGATCAGATAGGCCTTGGCGATGCGCGGAAACAGCGGCGAAAGGCTGGTGATGCCGCCTGCCTTGGGCAGACCGCCGGCGATCCAGTAGATACGGTCGAAACTTGAAAGCGCGGGTGCCGCAGCATCGGCATTGGTGGCCTTGCTGTCGTTGACGAAGGTGACATTGCCACGTCGGCCGACCGGCTGCATACGGTGCTTGAGGCCGGGAAAAGACTTCAGGCCTGCGCGAACTTCCTCTTCGGAAACGCCGACGGCAAGGCAGGCGGCGATTGCCGCCGCAGCATTCTGCGCATTGTGGCTGCCGCGCAGGGTCTGGATACCGTCGAGATCGGTGAGCAGCGAAGAAGTGCCGCCATGCGCCCGGAAAATGCGGCTGCCTTCGGCATAGAGACCTTCGGAAACGACATTGCGCTTGGAAATGCGCTCCACCTTGACACCGGCGCGTTCGATACGGTCGGCGATCAGCGTAGAATGGCTGTCATCGACGCCGACGATAGCCGTGCCGCTGCCTGCCACGAGCCGCTCCTTGACATCGGCATAATGCTGCATCGTCCCATGCCGGTCGAGATGGTCAGGCGTCAGATTGAGCAGAATACCGGCGGTCGGATTGATCGTCGGTGCGAGATCGATCTGGTAGGACGAGCATTCGACAACGTAGAAACGCTGCGCCTTCGGCGGATCGAGGCTCAGCACCGCCGTTCCGATATTGCCGCCGAGCTGCGTATCGCGGCCCGAAGCCTTGAGAATATGCGCGATCAGCGCCGTCGTCGTGGACTTGCCGTTGGTGCCGGTAATCGCGATGAAAGGGCAATCCGGCGCGTGCGCACGGCGCTCACGGATGAAAAGCTCGATATCGCCGATGATCTCGACACCCGCTGCCTTCGCAAGATCCACCGACCAGTGCGGTTTCGGATGCGTCAACGGCACGCCGGGCGCGAGCACGAAGGAAGAGAAGCTCGGCCAGTCAATCGTCCGAAGATCCGCCGTCTTGATGCCTTCGGCCTCGGCCTTCGCGACACTGTCGGGATTGTCGTCGAAAGCAACGACATCCGCCCCACCCGCGACCAGCGCGCGGGCCGTGACGAGACCCGAACCGCCAAGCCCGAAAAGCGCGACCTTCTTACCTTTGAACGACGTGACCGGGATCATCGCTCACCTCAGCTTCAGGGTGGCGAGGCCAAGCAGCGCGAGGCCAACGGAGATGATCCAGAAACGGATCACCACCTGGCTTTCCGTCCAGCCCTTTTTCTCGAAATGGTGATGGATCGGCGCCATCAGGAAGACGCGCCTGCCGGTGCGCTTGAACCAGAAGACCTGGATGATGACCGACAGGGTTTCCATGACGAAGAGACCGCCGACGATGACCATGACGATCTCGTGCTTGGTGGCAACCGCTATGGAGCCGATGAGGCCGCCAAGCGCCAGCGAACCCGTATCGCCCATGAAGATGGCGGCGGGCGGCGCGTTGAACCAGAGGAAGCCGAGGCCCGCGCCGATGACCGCGCCGACAATGACGGCGAGTTCACCCGTGCCGGGCACGAAGTTGATCTGCAGGTAATTGGCGAAAACCGCGTTGCCGGCGAGATAGGCGATCACGCCGAAGGTGGCGGCCGCGATCATGACCGGCACGATGGCGAGACCATCGAGGCCATCCGTCAGGTTCACGGCATTGCCCGCACCGACGATGACAAAAGCACCGAACAGCACGAAGAAGTAGCCGAGATTGATCACGAATTCCTTGAAGAAGGGAAAGGCGATGGAGCTGCCGAGCGTGCCGCCATGCGGGGCGGAAGCGAGCGCCATCTTCATCATGAAGAACACGGCAATCGCCGCAATCAGGAATTCGATGCCGAGACGGGCCTTGCCGGAAAAGCCCTTGTCGCTCTGCTTCGTCACTTTCAGATAATCGTCGTAGAAGCCGATGGCTCCGAAACCGAGCGTCACCATCAAAACGGCGACGACATAGACGTTCGACAGATCGCCCCACAGCAGCGAACCGCCGAGAATGCCGGCAAGGATCATCAGCCCGCCCATGGTCGGCGTGCCGGCCTTCTTGAAATGCGTCTGCGGCCCATCGGCGCGGATGGGCTGGCCCTTGCCCTGGCGCACGCGCAGCGAATTGATGATCGCCGGTCCGAACAGGAAGACGATCAACGCAGAGGTGAACATCGCAGCACCCGCCCGGAAGGTGATGTACCGGAACAGGTTGAAGATTTGAATTTTATCCGACAGTTCGACGAGCCAGATCAGCATAATTGCCCTTTCAAAAGGCTATTTCAGACTTGGCGTTCCGTCTCGGGGAATGCCGGATACTTGTCAAGCAGGGCGGCGACAATCTTGCCGAAACCGAGGCCAAGTGACGATTTTACCATCAGCGCGTCTCCCGGTTGCACCCATTGCAGGGCGAAATCGGTCAGTTCCGCCGTCGTCGGGAACCAGATGACGGTGACACTGTCCGGCAACGCGTCGCGCAGCGCCGCCATCGCCTCACCCGCCAGCCAGACATGTTCGATACCGGCCGCAAGCAGCGGCCCGGCCAACTCTTCATGCAATTGCGCGGAAAACTCGCCCATCTCCAGCATGTCGCCGAGAACGGCGACGCGCCGACCGTGACCCTGCGTTTCCGTTTCCGCCAGCACGGCAATCGCCGCGCGCATGGAAGCAGGATTGGCATTGTAGCTTTCATCGATCAGCAGGAAGGTGCCGCCGTTGATTGCCAGCTGATGGCGCCGGCCGCGCCCCTTTACCGCCTCGAGCGTTCCCAGCGCCTCGAAGGCGCGGTCGAGATTGGCGCCGGTGACGGCAACGGCGCCCAGCACGGCCATGGCGTTATCGGCAATGTGCCGGCCGGGAATATTGATGTGCAATTCGCTGGTTTCGCCGTTCAGGATCGCCCAGATCGTCGAGCCCGTCGTCGTGCTCTCGAAATCCGCGAGGCGGAAATCCGCCTTGGCGTGCTGCCCGAAGGTGAGGATATGCTCGATACCCTGTTCCTGCGCCGCTTCTTCAAGCTGTTCGAACTGGGCGTTATCGCGGTTGAGAATGACGGAACCGCCCTCCTCCAGACCCTCGAAAATCTCCGCCTTGGCGGCGGCGATCTCTTCGATGTTCTTGAAATTGCCGAGATGGGCCGGCGCGATGGTCGTGATGATCGCCACATGCGGGCGCACCAGCTTCACCAGCGGCCGGATTTCGCCGGAATGGTTCATGCCGATTTCGAACACACCGAATTCCGTGTCCGCCGGCATGCGCGCCAGCGTCAGCGGCACGCCCCAATGGTTGTTGAAGGAGGCCACCGCCGCATGCACCCGGCCTGAAGGGGCGAGCGCCTGCCGCAGCATTTCCTTGGTCGTGGTCTTGCCGACCGAACCGGTCACCGCAATGATGCGCGCCGACGTTCTTTCACGCGCCGCGATGGCGAGCTTGCCGAGTGCGGCAAGCACGTCTTCCACCACGATCATCGGCACGGTCAGGCGGCCGAGCGCCGGCAGCTTGGCCTCGGCAACGACCAGAAGTCCCGCCCCGTTCGCAACGGCGAAGCTGGTGTAATCATGACCGTCCACCCGGTCGCCCTTGATGGCGAAGAAGGCTTCGCCCGGCTTGACCGTTCGGCTGTCGATGGAAATGCCGGTGATTCCGGTCGGCAGGTTGCCCACGGGGCGTCCTGCCGTGATGGCGATCATGTCGGCGACTGTCCATAACCAGCTCAAATCTTCGATCCTTCCAGCCCTGCCAGTGCAGCGCGTACCTGTTCATGATCGGAAAACGGCAGCGTTACCGAACCGACGATCTGCCCCTCTTCATGCCCCTTGCCTGCGACGATCAGCGTATCACCATGCGAAAGCAGCGACACCGCATGGCGGATAGCGTCCGCCCTGTCGCCGATTTCCAATGCGCCGGGTGCCGCCGCCATGACTTCGGAACGGATCGTTGCAGCATCTTCCGAACGCGGATTGTCGTCGGTGACGATGACGATGTCGGAAAGCCGCGTCGCAACCTCGCCCATGATCGGGCGCTTGCCCTTGTCGCGGTCGCCACCGCAGCCGAAGACGGTGATGATGCGGCCCGAGGTGAAGGGCCGGACCGAGGTGAGCACATTTTCCAGCGCATCCGGCTTGTGGGCATAATCCACATAGGCAAGCGCACCGTTCTTCGTCTGGCCTACCAGTTCCAGACGGCCGGCGGCGCCGATCAGCTTTTCGAGCGCCTTCAGCGCGGTTATCGCGGGAACGCCGGTGGACATGGCAAGACCGGCTGCGACGAGAGCGTTCGCAACCTGAAAATCACCCGCCAATGGGATGTCGACTTCATAAATCTCACCGGCATGATGCACTTCGATCATCTGCTTGTGACGGAAGTGCTCGACACGCTTCAGGGCCAGATATTCGCCCTTGCGACCGACCGTGCGCACATCGAGACCGGCTTCGCGCGCCGCGCGGATCGCCTGTTGCGACCATGGATCGTCGGCGAAGATCACGGCGGGAGCGCCCTTTTCCATCAGCGTATCGAAGAGCCGCATCTTCGCGGCCATATAGTCCTCGACGGTGGGGTGATAATCCATGTGGTCGCGGCCGAGATTGGTGAAACCGGCGGCTGCCAGCCTCACTCCATCGAGACGGCGCTGGTCGAGACCATGGCTGGACGCCTCCATCGCCGCATGCGTCACGCCTTCGGCGGCAAGTTCGGCCAGAAGCGCATGCAGCGTCACCGGATCGGGCGTGGTGAGCGCGCCGTAATCCTCGCGGCCGGGTGCAATCACACCTGTCGTGCCGATCTGCGCTGCGGCATGGCCGGCGAAAGCCCAGATCTGCCGCACGAAGGATGCAACGGACGTCTTTCCCGCAGTGCCGGTGACGGCGACCATGGTTTCCGGCTGTTTTCCGTAAAAACGGGAAGCGGCAAGGGAGAGATAAAGGCGTGGATCGGTGACCGAAAGCACCGGCACATCGGCATCCAGCGCGTGTCCGGAAACGACAGCGACCGCGCCCTTGGCAACCGCGTCCTTCACATAGGCGGCGCCATCCGCCCTGGTGCCCGCAACCGCCACGAACAGGCTGCCGGGCGCAGCCTTGCGGCTGTCTGCGGTGATCCCCCCGATTTCGATCGCCCCGATCTCAGACAGGAGCAATTCTTTCAATTCCGGAAACGCATTTCCGGATATATCTCGCAAATTCATCGACTGTGTCCGTCTTGTCCCCCCGGCGCGAATCGCCGGAACATCATAAGCTAACAATCAATAAGACACGAGCAAGGCCGAGCCATCCTTGCCGAACTTCGGCTTCACGCCCAGCACCGCCGCCGTGCGGGTGATGATATCGCGCACCATCGGCGCTGCGGATGTGCCGGCGAGTGCCGCGCCATTGCCCTTGTCCGTCTTCGGCTCGTCGATGAAGGACAGCACGACATATTGCGGATCGTCCATTGGGAAGGCCGAGAGGAAGGCGTTGAAGTTCTTGTCGTGCACGTAACGTCCGTTGACGACCTTGTCGGCCGTGCCGGTCTTGCCGCCGACGTTGAAACCATCGACGCGCGCGTTGCGGCCCGAACCGTTGACCCCGTTCCATTCGAACAGGAAACGCATGTCCTTGCTGGCGCCCGGTTTCAGAACCTGCTTCGCCACCTGATCCGCCTGTTCGCGGGTGCGCGGCAGGAAAGTCGGCTCGATCAGTTTGCCGCCATTGACCAGTGCAGCACCGGCAACCGCCGTCTGCAGCGGTGTCGTGGAAACGCCGTGGCCGAAGGAAATGGTAATCGAGTTGATCTTCTTCCATTCGCGCGGCTGCGACGGCAGAGCCACTTCCGGCAGTTCGGTCTGCATGCGGGTCAAAAGGCCAAGCCGGGTGAGGAATTCCTTGTGGCCTTCCGTTCCCACCGTGTCGGCGATCTTGGCCGTACCGATGTTGGAGGAATACTGGAAGATTTCCGGCACCGAAAGCATCCGGCCCTTGCCGTGGAAGTCCTTGATGGTGAAACCGCCGATGCGGATCGGATAACGCGCATCGAAGGTATCGCCGAGACGGACGCGGCCCGAATCGAGGCCCATGGCGATGGTGAAGGACTTGAAGGTGGACCCCATTTCGAACGTGCCGTTCGACATGCGGTTGAGCCAGCCTTCCTTGGCGCCTTCTGCCGGGTTGTTCGGATCGTAATCCGGCACGGAGGCCATGGCGAGGACTTCGCCGGTATGCACATCCAGAACCACCGCGCCGGCGCCGATCGCCTGGAACTTGGTGATGGCCGAGGTCACGACTTCGCGGACAATGGACTGCACGCGCAAATCGATGGAAAGCTTCACGGGCTCCAGCGGCTGGTCGCTGGTCATGCCAAGCGCGGTCAGATCGGCAAGGCCCTGGCTGTCGACGTAACGTTCCATGCCGGCAACGCCGCGATTGTCGATGTTGACGTGACCGACGACATGCGCGGCGGTCGGCCCGCCGGGATAAAAGCGGCGCTTTTCCGGGCGGAAGCCGACGCCTGGAATGCCGAGCGCCAGAATCTGGCTCTGCTGCTTCGGCGTCAGCTGGCGGCGCAGCCACTGGAAGCGCGAATTGGAGGAGAGTTTCTGATAGGTGCTGCGCTGGTCGAGATCCGGCAGAACCGTCCGCAGCTTCTCGATAGCCTCATCGATATCGACGATGCGATGCGGTTCGGCAAACAGCGAGACAGTGCGAATATCGGTGGCCAGAACCTCGCCATTGCGGTCGAGAAGATCGGGGCGCGACGCCATCAAGCGGTCGGCGGGTGCGATGCTCGACACCGTTTCCTGCTCCGCCATGCCATATTGCACGAGACGCCCGCCAACGACGGCGTAAAAGGCCACGAAACCGAAAATGATCAGGCCGACGCGGCTTTTCGCCTGGGCGGCGCGCTTCTTGCGCGCGCCTTCAAAGGCCGCATGATCGGTATAGACGCCGGTGGTGCTGGCGGAAAAATGAGCCTTGCTCTTCAAAACCATGACGCGGGAGAGAAAAGACATCAGCGGTTCACCGATCCTGTTATCGTGTCATCCATGTCGTCGGTTTCATCGCCCGCGACGGCGGAGACGGCCGGAGCCGCTGTGGGACGGGAAACACGCGCCCGAGGTGTCGGAACCGGAGTGCCGTTGACGGCAATCTGGCCCGCCGGCGGTGATTTCTTTTTGGTGGCCGCACCAAGCGTCGCACCCGGCTTGGAACCGTTGACGGCGGCGGCAATGACATCCTCGACGCTCATGCCTTCCGGCTCGGGCGGCTGCGGCAGTTGCGAGCGCAGCATGGGCAGCTCGCGCGGCTGCGCCAGTTGCGTCGGCAGCGTCGGCGAAAGGCCAAGCTCATCCTGATAGGCATTCACGAGCCGGTGCAGACGGTTCGGCTGCGTCAAGAGCGCCCAGTCGGCCCTCAAAAGATCAATCGTATCCTTCTCAAGCTTGATCTCGGCCTCCAGCTTGCGGACCTCCTCAAGCTTCAGATCGGCCTTGTGCTTGATCGAATAGGTGACGACGGCCGCGGCGACCATCACACCCATCAATATGACATCGAAAGTGCGCAGCATATCAGCCTCCCATCTTTTCAAGGCTGGCGAGATCGGGAAGCTCGAAGATCGAATAGTCCGCCGCGCGCGCCGGTGCGGTCGTGCGCAGACCGGCCCGCAGTTTGGCGGATCGGGCACGCGGATTGAGCTCCGCCTCCTCATCGCTGGCGGCGATCATCGGCTTGCCGATATTATCGAAAATGGCAGGCTTGTCCTCCACCATCGGCAGGTGCCGGGAACCGGCGGCCTTGCCCGAGCGGTCGGAGAAGAATTTCTTGACGATACGGTCTTCCAGCGAATGGAAGGTGACGACGACCAGCCGGCCGCCGGGTTTCAAAACCTGCTCGGCGGCAAAAAGCGCCTGCGCCAGCTCGCCCAACTCGTCATTGACGAAAACGCGCAGCGCCTGAAACACCCGCGTTGCGGGATGAATCTTGTCTTTGGCTTTACGCGGCGTGACGATTTCGATGAGGCCCGCCAGATCGCGGGTGGTGCGGAACGGCTCTTCCGCCCTCTTCTTCTCGATGGCGCGGGCGATGCGGCCCGGCTGCTTTTCTTCACCGAGAAAACCGAAGATGCGGATCAGATCGCTGACCTTCGCACGATTGACGACATCGGCCGCCGAAACGCCGGAACCCGACATGCGCATGTCGAGGGGACCGTTTTTCTGGAAGGAAAAACCGCGCTCGGCCTCGTCGATCTGCATGGAGGAAACGCCGATATCCAGAACGACGCCATCGAGCCCGCCTTGCGGGGCATGCTTCGCGAGATCGGAGAATTGCGACTGGATGAGGCTCAACCGGCCGCCATTGGCGGCAACCATTGCCTGACCGCCGGCGATCGCGGTCGGATCGCGGTCGAGCGCGATGACATCAGCGCCCTGATCGAGAATGGCCTGGGTGTAGCCGCCGGCGCCGAACGTGCCGTCGAGAATGATCTTGCCGGATGATGGCTCAAGCGCGGCAATGACTTCGCGAAGCAGGACCGGTATGTGACGCTGAGGTCCGCCATCGGCATCAGAAGATCGTCCGCCAGAATTCGCCGCCATTCCGTGTCCCCGTCCTAGGCGGGGCGAGCAGCCGAAAAACCGCGCCCCGCTCTTGCTTCCGCCTGCGCCGCCAAAAACGCATTCGGTTGCCAAAGCTGAAAATGATCCGCCCGTCCGACGAAGGTGACCTCGGTGGATATGCCGGTGAATTCCCGCACGAAATCCGTCACCATCAATCGACCTTCCTGGTCGAGCTTCATGAAAACGCCGCCGCCGTGAACCAGCAGCGACATCGCGTTCGCCTCGGGCGAGAAGGCATCCATCGACGCGATCTGCCGCTCGTAGCGCTCCAGCAAATCCGGACCGCCGACACTGATTGCCGGAAAGGCGAAATCCTGAAGACAATAAAGCTCCTGAATGCCGCGCCTGACCAGCACCGAACGAAACGGAGACGGAACCGAAACGCGCCCCTTGGCGTCGATCCTGTTCGTCACGTTCGATAAAAAGCGGTCCATTACTCAACTCGCCAAAACCGCATTCCGCAAAGAGAACCATCCACTTTGCAGACGACACCGGTACGCACGACACATCGCCAAGCGCCAGGGCGACGTGCCCTGCAGCAGCCCCTCGCAGGCTCCTCACTCGTTTCAGCGATTGCGGGTCAAAAACACGACCCAATGTGGTGTGCATTTGGGATATCATGGGACACTATGGGCGTCAATGGGAGAAGCCGGCACGATACCGACTTCGCATCGGAAATTCATAAGCCGTTAAGTTTAACGAATGGTTTACTTCAGCCGCAAAGACGCTTTTTCACGGCACACAAAGGCGCGGTGAAACCGCCGTTTTTCTGTTTTGAAACAAGGAAATGATTTCAGCCGCACCGCTTTTGATCGCGGTTGGGGCGAATGCGCCTCTTCATCCAGCCCATGGTCTCAGCCACAATGCACGGAAGGCGGCGCACGATGGCGCTCCGCGCCACAGGTGACGGCAGTACGATGTCGTTTTTCATCGGGAGCATTCCAGCTAAAAGCGTGACGGCGTACGGGGCCGCCCGACACGTCGAGGATCGGCCCCATATTCGCCCGGCAATTGAACTGTAAATTGCTTTCGGCCCTATGGACCGCAAACATTATTTCACCGCGATGACGACCTTGCCCTTCGCACGACCGGTCTGGATATAGTCCAATGCCTCATTGGTCTTTTCGAACGGGAATATCCGATCCATCACCGGACGTATGTGGTCCGCCTCGATCAGAGCGGTAATCTTTTCGAGTTGCCCGCCATTCGCGGTCATGAATAGGAAAGAATAACCGATCCCCCGGCGTTTCGATTTCCTCCTGATGTCGAAACTGAGCAGGCGCATGACCTGGCGAAGCAGCCAGCCGAAGCCATTCTGCCGGGCGAAATCCGGATCGGGCGGCCCGGAAATCGAAATCAGCTTCCCGCCCGGTTTCAGCACTGCGATGGATTTTTCCAGCGTGTCTTTTCCGAGGCTGTTCAGCACGACGTCATAGCCCTGCAACACTTCAGCGAAGTCTTCCTTTTTGTAGTCGACCACGACGTCCGCACCGAGACTTCTTACCAGATCCATGTTGCCTGTACTCGTGGTCGTGGCCACATATGCCCCGAGATGTTTGGCAAGCTGGATCGCGATAGTGCCTACGCCGCCCGAACCGGCATGGATCAGCACCTTCTGTCCCTTCTGCACATTGGCCCGCTCGACAAGCACCTGCCATGCCGTCAGGGCGACAAGCGGTATGGATGCGGCCTCTTCCATGGTCAGATTGTCCGGCTTCATCGCCACATCGGCCTCATCGATGGCGATGTACTCGGCAAATGTCCCGATACGTGCCTGGTCCGGTCGGGCATAGACCTCGTCACCGGGCTTGAATTTGCGGACATTGGCACCGACGCGGACCACGACACCCGCCACATCGTTGCCCAGCACCAGCGGAAGGCGGTACGGCAGGATGAGCTTGAACTCTCCGTCCCTGATCTTGTTGTCAAGAAGGTTGACGCTGGCGGCGCGGATTTCGACCAGAACGTCGTTTGCGCGCAACCCCGGGTCGGGGATCTCGCCGAGCCGCAATGCGCCGCCTTTCTTGTAGCGATCGATCAGAAATGATTTCATCGGACTAACTTTCGTTTCTGTGGCTGGCACACGGCACCGGCAATAAAAGCTCAATCGGGAAGCCTGCTGAATTTCCGAAAGCTCCTGTCGACGAAGGACTCTGGCAGGAAGCGGCGGATGAAGCGGGCCTGCCCCGCAGCTTTTCCGGCAGTATAGCGTCGTTTGGGCGATGCCGTATTGGCGGCCTCTACGACAACTTTTGCGACCACCTCCGGGGCATCGCCCTTTTCGATGACGTCACGCATCAGTTTCTCGGCGTCCGCCCGAACCGTATCGTAGAGGGCAAGCGGCCGGTCTGGCCGTGTGATGTTTTCTTCGAAGGAGGTGCGGGTCACACCCGGCTCGACAAGCACGATGCGGATGCCCTGCGTTCGCACTTCATGATCAAGAGATTCCGAATAGCCTTCAATGGCGTGCTTGGTCGATGCGTAAAGCGCATTATAGGGGGCTGGGATCAGCCCGAGTATGGAACTGAGGTTGACGATACGGCCGCGACGCTGCCGTCTCATGACGGGCAGAACCGCATTTGTCACGCGCATCACGCCGAACACGTTGACGTCGAATACGGCCTTCGCCTGCTCCGCCGTCGATTCTTCCGCCCCGCCCAGCAAACCGATCCCGGCATTGTTGACGAGAAGATCGATCCTTCCTGCGCGGCTCAAAACCTCGTCCACCACGCGCCGCACGGACGCATCGTCGGTAACGTCGCAGATCAGCATCGTGATCCCATCCTCGATGTCGGGCATCGGCTTTCGGCTGGTGCCGAACACACGGTAACCGTCGCGCCGGAGCGCCTGCGCCGTCACCAGCCCGATGCCGGAGGATGCACCCGTCACCAGGGCAATGCCGCGTTCTGTCTTGCTCATCTGCGTCCACTTTCATTTTGCTATGGAACAACAATGAGCATTGAGTTACTATCAAATCGATACAAAGTCACTACTAAAAAGATATCAACATGAAAAATCTCTCGGACCAGCCCTGCCTCATCGCCCGCAGCCTCGCCCTTGTCGGCGACGCCTGGAGCATGCTGATCATGCGCGATGCCCATGCGGGCCTCACCCGCTTCGATGATTTTCGCAAGAGCCTCGGCATCGCACCGACGATGCTGACGGCGCGGCTGTCATCGCTGACCGAAGAGGGATTACTGGTGAAACGCCGTTATTCCGATCGTCCGCCACGCTACGAA
Organism: Agrobacterium sp. 22-221-1; assembly: GCF_053522445.1. Classification (NCBI taxonomy): domain Bacteria; kingdom Pseudomonadati; phylum Pseudomonadota; class Alphaproteobacteria; order Hyphomicrobiales; family Rhizobiaceae; genus Agrobacterium; species Agrobacterium sp. 22-221-1. Next base: position 71,511 of record NZ_JBNWCL010000005.1, on the reverse strand, counting down.
TATATGTTGACGGAAGCCAGCCGCGATTTTCTACCGGTCCTATTTGCAATAGGCGCATGGGGAAACAAGCATCGCGGCGGCGGTGAGGTAACCCGTTTTTTCGACGCTGAGACCGGAACGGAAATCGATCCCGTCACCATAGACCGCGTGACCGGCGCTCCAATCGGAACCCGTCCCATTCGTATCGCTAAACCCGAATGAGCACCTTCACCGCAAGTGCGCCGGATTAACAGCGAGGCATCGCACACAGGCAGGAAAATTCGCCAGTTGGCCTGTAAGCCGGGTTCTGTATGGCCCCGGTTTGACCCGGAACGTGGCAGCCATTCATCTGGGACGGCATTTGCATGCCGCCTCGCGCAACCCACCCGGATGACGGGCCTGGAAACCGGCTGTGAACGGGCTTTCGCCCATCCCGTGTCATCCCTATTCGGTCTTGCTCCCGGTGGGGTTTACCTTGCCGCCGCTGTTACCAGAAGCGCGGTGGGCTCTTACCCCACCCTTTCACCCTTACCATGCGATGCATGGCGGTTTGCTCTCTGTGGCACTTTCCCTGGGGTCGCCCCCGCCGGACGTTATCCGGCACCGTATTTCCGTGGAGCCCGGACTTTCCTCACCTTACCGTCTTTCGACATTGGTAAAGCGCGGCTGCCCGGCCAACTGGCATGGGCTGCATAACCATGTTCCGAGGCGAAAGCCACCGAAAAGCGCAGGCAAGGATCAAAGAAATGCCGGCTTGAAATCGGTCGCAAAGGCGCCGTCGGCGATTTTTCCGTCCCGCAGCAGCACAGCGCCGAGCCGTCCGATCTCATCGGAACTCTTGGCCGCGGTACCGTTGCCGCCGGTCAGAACCGCAATCTTCGGCGAGGCGGTGAAGCCGATGGCCGGATAACCGCTTTGCGTTTTGGAGACGACGCAGGCGGCCATTGAGACACGCGAGAGATCGATGGAAGGCACCAGCGATCCGACGATCTCCGAGAGATGATCGCGCACGCTTTCGCGTCCGCCGGAGCGGAACCATTCCCGGATTTCCGGGTCGCTGCCGAGCCTCTTGTCGTCGGGATCGCCGCCGATCTTCAGATAGAATTTGCCATCGGGATAACGCACCGGCGGCAGAAGATAGATATGTTTCGTCGTGTCGCGCGGCTCATAGATCAGCGACGGCATGTCCGCATATTGATCCAGATCGCCCTCATCTACTTCGAAGAACGCGACGGTGCGCGCATAGACATCGAGGGCCACCGGCTGCGGCAGCAGATCTTTCGTGATCGAGAAACCGCCGGCCGCCACCAGCACCCGGTCTGCGGTATAAACCGCACCCGAGGCCGTCTCCACCCGTGCGCGACCATCCTCTTCCCGAGTCGAGACGACGATATCGTCGACAAGCGTGACACCCGCCTTTTCAGCGAGAACAGCCTGCGCCTTCACCAGCGCACGCGGATTGACGTATCCGGCATTGTTTCTCTCGAATACCCCCTCGCAACCCGGCTCGAAGGAGAAATAGGGAAAGCGGCTTTCGAGGTTTTCCCCGTCCAGCAGTTCCGTCGAAACCCCGAGCCGCGCCGCCGCCTTGCGGACATCGTCGACAAAAGGATTATCGCCGCCCCGTTCGGGCCCCACCATCAGGCAGCCGACCGGCGCATAGAATTCAACGCCGCTTCGTGCGGCAATATCGGCGTAACGCGCGATGGAGCGGTTGGCGAGCAGCGCCCAGTCGGCATCGCCATCGATGGTGCGGGTAATCCGCGCCTCGTCATAGTGACTGGCGAAGACGCCCCGATGCGATTTGATGTCGGCCGGTTCGCCGGGGCCGATCAGCGCGACGCCACCCACCGTTTCGGCCAGATGGCGGGCGGCGGCGGCACCCATCATGCCGCGACCCACAACGATGTAGCTGAAATGTCCCGACATGCCGCCCTCTTCACCCGCTCACTTCCATCGCAACCTTGTAGCTGCTTCGCCCCTGAATGTCAGACGAAAACCGGCGACATTTCGGCGGCGAATTCATCCTCGGTCAACTGGCCGTTCAAAAGCAGCATGGCGCCCAGCCGGCCGATTTCGTCCGAAGACTTGGCAGAGACGAAATTGCCGCCGGTGAGAACCGCGATATTGGAGGATTGCGTATAGCCGATATAGGGATAGCCGCTGCGGGTGATGGAAGCGACACAGGAACCGGAAGTGACCGGGCAGCCGGCAAGCTCCGGCATCAAGGAGAGCGCCCGCTTTTTCAGAAACTCCACCTCACCCGGCGTGCCATCTGAATGGAACCAGTCAACCGCGTCAGTGAGCGTTTCAAGCCTGCCCTTTTCGCTCTCACCGCCGATCTTCAGATAGACCTTGCCATCGGGATAAGGCACCGGCGGCAGGATATAGACGATGTCGTCCTCGGTCTCCGCCAGTACGATGGTGGAAGGCATCGCACCGAACAGCGCCTGCCGCGCCTCATCCAGCTCAAAAAAGACGATGGTGCGGCCCGTGGCCGCCATATCGACCGGAGAAGGCAGAAGCTCGGCCATGTTGGTGAAACCGCCGGCCGCTACGACGACCTTTTCAGCCGTATGAACCGCCCCTTCTCGAGTGGAAACCTCGACGCCATGGGAAGTATCGCGAATATGCGCCGCCGTCTGGCGCACAAGCCGCGCGCCCTGCGCAACGGCAATCGTGCATTGCGCCTTCACCAAGGCGCGCGGATTGACGTGGCCGGCATATTGCGCCTCGAAATAACCGCTGTGATCGGCCGGCAGGGAGAACATCGGAAACCGATCAGCCAGCGCATCAGTGCCGAGTGTCTCGACACCGAGACCGAGACCGAGACCGAGACGGTCGGCCGAGGCAAGCGCGCGCGAGACATAGTCACCCGCAAGCCCCTTGCCGTTTCCGGTGAACAGGCAGCCCGCTTCCGTAAAAAAGCGGATGCCGCTTTTGGCCTCGATCTCCGCATAACGGCGGATGGAGCGCTGCGCCAGTTCCGCCCAGACCGGATCGCCATCAAAACCGCGGGTAATACGCGCTTCGTCGTAATGGCTCGAAAACACACCATGATGGGTCTTGCGATCGGCGGGTTCGTCCGGGCCGATCAGCGCCACGCCATCCGTTTGCACTGAGAGATGCCGCGCCGCAGCCGCTCCCATCATTCCGGCCCCGACGACGATATATTTGAAATCCGGCATGCCATGCTCCGTATCAGATTTGCTTCTGACTACAGCATGCCGGGCCGAACCGGAATCGCTTTTCACAATTCCGCAGACGATCGATGGCGGCCTCAACCGGCCAGCAGCGCCTGCACCTTGCCGCAATAGCGCTTGGACACCGGGTTCATCCGGGTGGCGCCATGGCCTGCATTGTAACGCAGGATCGTGCTGCACACCTGGCCGCCGCCAAGCTGATGCGCCGTCGCCAGATATTGCATGCCCCAGCGAATATTGGTCTCGGGATCGTAGAGCGCCTTGGTCGTACCGCGATAGCCCATCATCCGCGCCGTCGCCGGCTTGATCTGCATCAGCCCAACCTCGCCTGCGCTGCCGCGGGCTTTCGGATTGAACTTGCTTTCCACCGAAACCACGGCATGCGCCAGATTGGTGGGAACGCCGTAACGCTTGGCATATTTGACGATCAGATCGGAATAGTCGTTCCTGAGCGAGGAAGGCAGGCTCTTTTCGGGAATGGGATAACCGGGCTTGCGGAAGAAGGTCTCCAGCGTCACGGTTTTGGTCTTGACGTCCTCGTCTTTGGCAAAAGCAATCCCCGCCTGCGAAGCGAGCATAACAACGCCCGCGACGACAGCAACAACAACCCTGTTCATATGTAGAAAAAGTCTCCAGATCGGATGACAGAAACAATGAAGCGACACAAATAATCTGCGCCCGGAAAGTCGATCACGACCTTCCGCTGTCCGGTCTCCTTGATTGATATTGACGGCAGGTTCCCCTGAAGAACGACACCGCATGCAGTGACGTTCTTAAACTTCCTCAATGCGGATTAACTGTGGCACGGTAAAAAAAGCGACTTGAACGGCAAGAAAACCGGGAACGATTTTCCAGGATTCGCGTTCAGCCGGCCGAAAATCTCGGCAGGCTGGCGATCAGCCGATGCAACGTGTCGATGGTGGAGAAATCCGCGATGCCATCCACCAGAGCGGGACGGAAATGCCGCTGGAAGGCAGCCACGGCGCCTTCGGTTTTCTCGCAATAAGCGCCTGTAATTTCAACGCCATAACCATAGATGGACAGCATCGACTGCAGCGCTTCGACCGGCTGGCCATGATCGCCGCGCTGAAAAAAGCGGCCGCCACGGATCGGCGCAGGCTCCACCCAATGGCCGACACCGTGCTGCGACAGGATGTCCCACGGGAATTTTTCACCCGGATCGACCTTGCGGATTGGCGCGACATCCGAGTGCGCCAGCACCCTTTCAGGGGCGATAGACCAGCGCTGGCCGCAATCGCGACACAATTCGATGACGGCTTCCACCTGTTTCTTCGGAAATTCCGGCAGGCCGCCGGGATGGCCCTGATTGGCGATCTCGATGCCGATGGAGCGGGAATTGATGTCCTCATCCCCCGCCCAGATGCTTTTGCCCGCGTGCCAGGCACGGCGGGTTTCAGGAACCATCTGAATGACGCGCCCGTCCTCGAAGACGAAATAATGGCTGGAAACCTGACTTTCCGGATTGCAGAGCCACGACAGCGCGCCGTCGGCCGTCGTCATGCCGGTATAATGCAGCAGGATAATATCGGGGCCGGCCACACCCAGCCTTTCGCCATGGTTAGGCGAAGGCGCAACGGCTGCGCCCCCGAAATCCGGGGTAAAATCCGGCAGACATTCACTCATGCGACGCGGCGTTCTTTCTCGATGGCCGCATAGGCGGCGTTGAGAGCCGCCATACGCTCATTCGCGGCCGCATGCAATTCCATGGGAACGCCGCGTGCAATGAGCTTGTCAGGATGGTGTTCGGCAACCAGCGAACGATAACGCCGGCGAATATCGGAAAAATCGTCGGAAGGCGAAACGCCGAGCACGCGATAGGGGTCGCGCCCGTCCATATGGACATGCCGCGCCATGATCGTTTCGAAGTGATCTTCGGTGATACGGAAGATTTCCGCGATCCGGCCGAGGAAGGCCAGTTCCCGCTCATGGATCAGCCCATCGGCCTTGGCGATGTGGAACAGGCCGTCGATGACGCTTTCCAGCATCTCGCAATTGGCATGTCCGGAACCGCACAAACCGGCAAGCCGCTCGGCATAGGCCTCGTAACCGGCAACGTCCTGACGGGCGAGATTATAAAGACGGGCGACGTTCTTGGCTTCTTCTTCCGGAAAATCGAAGATTTGCCGGAAGGCGCGCACTTCGGCATCGTTGACGACACCGTCTGCCTTCGCCATCTTGGCGGAGAGCGCGATGATGGCCACGGAAAAGGAAACCTTGCGGCGCGTCTCCGGATCACCCTCGAAAAGGGTGCGGATGGCTTCCACCACGCGCCCGAGCGCACCGCCTGCCGCGTCGCCGATTGCGCCGAGCAGACGTTCCCACAGGGATGAAATTTGCAGACAGGCGAAATCGAACATCATGCGACAAGCATGACGGGATATTGCCGCGAATGCAATATGTCCAGCGGACCAGCGGCATTAACTTTTATTCATCTTTGCGACAGTTTTGCTTCAGGAACAAGAGAGCCGCAGACGATGGGGCCATGGTTTTCCACAGACGACGGGGAGCCGGCCACCGGCTATGCCGATTGAAACGATTATATTCCACCACTTTGCTCAAGCCGCTGAAAAACCGCGAGAAATCGGCGTTTTTCTTCATAAATTCACTTTACACCTACACGCGGCTGTCGCATCCATTTGCCAGACATGTCTTTGGGTATATGTGAAAAGGAGAGCCATGATGGCCAAACAGAAAGTCGCAATGCTGACCGCGGGTGGCCTTGCGCCCTGTCTCTCTTCGGCCGTGGGCGGCCTGATCGAGCGTTATAGCGACATTGCGCCTGATATCGACATCGTGGCCTATCGCTCCGGTTATCAGGGCGTGCTTCTGGGTGACCGTATCGAGATCACCAGGGATATGCGGGAAAAGGCGCATCTGCTGCACCGTTACGGCGGCTCGCCAATCGGCAACAGCCGCGTCAAGCTGACCAACGCAGCCGATTGCGCCAAGCGCGGTCTGGTCAAGGAAGGCGACAATCCGCTTCGCGTCGCGGCTGACCGGCTGGCGGCTGACGGCATCACCATTCTCCACACCATCGGCGGCGACGACACCAACACGACCGCTGCGGACCTTGCCGCCTATCTCGGCGCCAACGGCTACAATCTCACCGTTGTCGGCCTGCCGAAGACGGTGGATAACGACGTTGTGCCGATCAAGCAGTCGCTCGGCGCCTGGACGGCCGCCGAAGTCGGCGCGTCCTTCTTCGACAATGTCAGCAACGAGCAGAGCGCAGCACCCAAGACCTTCGTCATCCACGAAGTCATGGGCCGCCATTGCGGCTGGCTGACCGCCGCCACCGCCCGCGCCTATATCCAGAAGACCAGCGGCAACGACTATGTCGAAGGCCTGATGATGAACACGCAGATGAAGAACATCGACGGCATCTACCTGCCGGAAATGGCCTTCGACATCGAGGCGGAAGCCGAGCGCCTGAAGGAAATCATGGACAGGAACGGTTATGTCACGCTGTTCGTTTCCGAAGGTGCGGGCCTCGATTCCATCGTCGCCGAACGCGAAGCCTCCGGCGAGGCCGTCAAGCGCGACGCTTTCGGCCATGTGAAGATCGACACCATCAATGTCGGCGGCTGGTTCCAGAAGCAGTTCGCCAGCCTCATCGGTGCGGAACGCTCGATGGTGCAGAAATCTGGCTATTTCGCCCGCTCCGCCGCCGCCAATGGCGACGACCTGCGCCTCATTCAGGGCATGGTCGATCTCGCCGTCGAAAGCGCGCTCAACAAGGTCTCCGGCGTCACCGGCCATGACGAAGACCAGAATGGCAAATTGCGGACCATCGAGTTTCCGCGTATCAAGGGCGGAAAGCATTTCGACCTCTCTGCAAAATGGTTTACCGAAGTGATGGAACACGTCGGTCAGCCGTTCACAGCGGCCTGATTTTACGATAGGCTAAAATAATACGGCGACAGGGAGGGCAAGGAGGAAGAGAATGTCTGGACAGGCCTGGCTGATTTTTTGTGCAGCATGTGCCGTTGTGTTCGCACTCCCCTCTCCCCTTGTATTCTCTGTCGCCTCCTATGCCGCCATTCGCGGCAAAAAGACGGTCTTCGCCTCCGTCATCGGCGGCGCGCTCGGCATTGTCACGGCCATGACGATTTCCGCCATTCCGGTGGCCGGTCTCGCTTGGCTGCCGCAATCCTTCGTGGAAATCGTGCAATGGGCCGGCATCGGCTGGCTGATGCTGTTCCTCCTGTGGACCTTCGCCACGCCTGCCGCCCAGGCCGCCAATGCCGATAATGACAACCTGCCGGGCAAATCCTGGAGCGGTATTTTCCGCGATTGTTACGCCATTGCCGCCCTGCGCCCGCGCTACTTCGCTTTCTTTCTGGCGTTGCTGCCGCAATTCGTGTCCACCTCCGGCAATGCAATTGAAACGCTTGCCATGGCGCAGGCCGCCATCCTGCTTCTGGCGCTGGTGATTCTGACCGCGCAGGCGCTGTTTGCCGGCCCAACTCTGGCGATGGTGCGCCGCATGTCGGGCGATAAAAAAATCCGGCCGAAATACCGCACCCACTTCATTTCCGGCCGCGCCGTCAGCGCCGGATACAGGCGCATCGCCGCCTGAAAAACCGCCCGAAAGCCGGGGAGAAACGTCCCGGCTTGCCGCTATCCTTACAATAGGTTAATGAAGGCTCGACGGGACACTGCCTGCTTCGCTCGACGCGGGGGTATCGAAAGACAGGCATAACGAAGGCGGCAACATGCGAAATTCGGGAAAATTCCGCGGAAGAAGTGCACTTCTTCTGTCTTCCACCGTGGGTCTGGCACTGGCATTGAGCGCATGCACCAGCGTCGAATATACCGCCAAGGAAGGGCCGAACGGCCCGAATATCGCAACAGTCAATCCCGCGACCACTCCTGCGCAGACATCGGCGCAGCCGGCAACGGCCGAAGCAGCAGCGGGCGCGACGCCGGCAGCAGCAACGGTGCAGACCGCCGAAACCGCAACCTCTTCCCAGCCTGCAGCACTTCCCGCCGCCGTCGCCGTCAAGGGCGGACGCGTGGCGCTGCCGCCGGCTTCTGAAATTGCTGCAGCCGCAGCCATCGCCGCCCAGATGCAGCCGCAGCAGAACGAAGTCGCCCAAGCGAGTGTGACGACATCTGCGCCGACGACGGCCACGGCGCTCGCACCGACAAGCGCCACTCCGGCGGCCGCAGCCATCGAAACGGCTGACGTGGCGGCCAAGCCGGCTGCCCACAATGCCGCCGCCGATCTGCCGCAGGTTGTTGCCGTCAAGGGCAGCTTCCCGCCCGCACCGCCGCCGCCCGGCTCGCCCTCCATCGGCACCGAGCTGACGGCCGAACGCAAAGTCATTCCGCTGCCGAAGCCGGACAGCACGGTTCTGGCCTATGCCGCCGGCCCGACCAACGCCGCGCTGGCCGCCATTCGTCAGAACGAATCGATGACGACGCCGCTCAATTCGGCCCCGGCCGGACGCGAAAAGCTGAGCGGCCTTATTACCAAATACGCCACCATGTATGATGTGCCGGAAGATCTGGTTCACCGCGTGGTGCGGCGCGAAAGCATGTATAATCCCGGCGCCTATAGCAGCGGCAATTTCGGCCTGATGCAGATCAGGCACGCCACGGCCCGCTCCATGGGCTTCGATGGCCCCGCCTCCGGCCTGTTCGATGCCGAAACCAACCTCAAATACGCCGTCAAATATCTGCGCGGCGCATGGGTTGTGGCGGGCAACGACCGCGACAACGCGGTCAGGCTTTACGCGCGCGGTTATTATTACGACGCCAAGCGCAAGGGCATGCTGCACGTTCTGCGCAAGTGATGGCCTCCGGCTCTGTTATGCGAATGCAACCGCGTGGTTTTTCTTAAGCCGCCGGGTGTTTTCATTTCGTCATCCTGATTGGGCGGCGCGGGCTGGTTTTCCACCGACACCCCTATTCCCCGCCTTTGCCCACAGCCCCTGTCATCAAATTGTAGTGTCACGGCTGTAGACGCCTCTCAATCGACTGAGAGGTGAACATATGACGAGTGCGGCACCCAAGACCGGCTTCAGCAAGAACACAAAACTGAAGTCCGCATTGCTCCAGCACAAGGCACTCTCCAAAAGCGGTCTGTCCGAGCGCTTCTTCGGCGTCCTCTTTTCCGGCCTCGTCTATCCGCAGATATGGGAAGACCCGGAAATCGACATGGAAGCGATGGAGCTTGGCGAAGGTCATCGCATCGTCACCATCGGCTCGGGCGGCTGCAACATGCTGGCCTATCTCTCCCGCAATCCGGCCAGCATCGATGTCGTGGACCTCAACCCGCACCACATCGCGCTGAACAAGCTCAAGCTCGCCGCCTTCCGCCATCTGCCCGCCCATCAGGACGTGGTGCGCCACTTCGGCCGCGCCAATACGCGCAGCAACAGCCACGGTTACGACCTCTTCATCGCCGAGCATCTCGACGCCACGACCAAGGCTTACTGGTCGAAGCGCACCCTTTCCGGCCGCCGCCGCATCTCTGTCTTCGACAGGAACATCTATCGCACCGGCCTGCTCGGCCGCTTCATCGGCGCCGGCCATCTCATGGCCCGGCTGCACGGCGTGAAGCTCACCGAAATGGCCAAGACCCGCACGCTGGACGAACAGCGCCAGTTTTTCGACAGCAAGGTGGCGCCGCTGTTCGACAAGCCGGTGGTGCGCTGGCTGACGAAGCGCAAAAGCTCGCTGTTCGGCCTCGGCATTCCGCCTCGGCAATATGACGAGCTGGCCAGCCTTTCCGCCAATGGCACGGTTGCATCCGTGCTGAAGGAGCGGCTGGAAAAGCTCGCCTGCAACTTCCCGCTCAGCGACAATTATTTCGCCTGGCAGGCCTTTGCGCGCCGTTATCCCGAGCCGCATGAGGGCGCGTTGCCCGCCTATCTCAAGCCGGAATATTACGAGACGATCCGCAACAACACCGCCCGCGTCGCCGTGCACCACGCCACCTATACCGAGCTTCTCTCCAGAAAGCCGGCAAGCGCCGTCGACCGTTATATCCTCCTCGATGCGCAGGACTGGATGACGGACACGCAGCTCAACGAATTGTGGTCGCAGATCAGCCGCACCGCCGCATCCGGCGCGCGCGTCATCTTCCGCACCGCGGCCGAAAAGAGCGTCATCGAAGGCCGCCTTTCGCCCGATATCCGCAACCAGTGGGTCTACCTCGAAGAGCGCTCCAATGAGCTCAACGCCATGGACCGCTCGGCCATCTACGGCGGTTTCCATATCTACCAGAGGGCTATGGCATGAAAACCATCGGCGAGAATGTGGGCCTTGCAGACAGCGCGCATGCGAGCCTGATGGACCGCATGTATCGCCACCAGCGGCATATCTACGATATCACCCGCAAATATTACCTTCTCGGCCGTGACCGGACCATTTCCGGCCTCGATGTGCCGAAGGGCGGCACGCTGTTGGAAGTCGGCTGCGGCACCGGCCGCAACCTGCTGCTGGCCAGCCGCAAATTTCCGCAGGCAAGACTGTTCGGCCTCGACATTTCCGCCGAAATGCTGCTGACCGCAGCCGAAAATTTCGCCGGCAAGGCGGAACGCCCCATTCTGCGCGTGGCCGACGCCACTGCTTTTCGCGCCTCCGAATTCGGCCAGCCCGACGGCTTCGACCGCGTCATGATCCCCTATGCCCTGTCGATGATACCGGACTGGGAAAAGGCGATCGAACAGGCGCTCACGGCGCTGAAACCCGGCGGCTCGCTGCATATCGTCGATTTCGGCCAGCAGGAGCAATTGCCGAAGTGGTTCCGCACCCTTCTGCAAGCCTGGCTCGCCCGTTTCCACGTCACGCCCCGCGCCAATCTCCGCTATGTTCTGGCCAATATGGCCGGCCGTTTTGACGGTAATCTCGAATTCGAGGAAATCGCCCGGGGTTATGCCTGGCGGGCTGTCATCACGCTTCCGGTTGCCGAAGCACAGCAGCCGAAAATCCACCGCATCCTGGCCGACGCCTGATTCCCGGCGGATTGCGAAACCCGTCTGCACGCCTGTGGCGTAGCCTTCAAGGCTCCGCCCGGCGAGGTTTCAGCAGTAAAAATCGCAAATCGCTTCAAATCCAGCGGCTTGCGAGATGCAAAAAAGCACCTTACCCCTTGCCATAACTGCTTGTTTACCATGTTATGCGTAAATCGGGAGATACGGCGCGCCGTTTTGCGGCCGCGGGATGGGCAACACTTTCATCAGGGTTTCAATGCGGCTGCGTTTATCGGCACTTTTGTCGGCTTTGCTGTTGATCGGCGGCTGCACCTCCACCAGCTATGACCTGCTGGAAACCGCATCCGTTTCCAGGCCGAAATTTTCCGATACCGATCCGCAGGATTTCGGTACGAACAACCCGCACCGCCATGAGGTGCACGGCATCGACGTGTCCAAATGGAATGGCGATGTCGACTGGCCGACCGTTCGCAAATCAGGCGTGTCCTTCGTCTTCATCAAGGCGACGGAGGGATCGGACCGCATCGATCCGAAATTCGGCGACCATTGGCGCAGCGCGGCGGCGGCAGATGTTCTGCACGCGCCCTACCACTTCTATTATTTCTGTTCGACAGCAGACGCCCAGGCCGACTGGTTCATTCGCAACGTGCCGAAGGAAGCCGTCACCCTGCCCCCGGTTCTCGACGTGGAGTGGAACCCGGCCTCACCCACCTGCAAGACGCGCCCGGCGCCCGGCATCGTTCGCGCCGAGATGCAGCGTTTCCTCGACCGCATCGAAGCCCACTATGGCAAGCGTCCGATCATCTATACCTCGGTCGACTTCCACCGCGACAATCTCGTCGGTCAGTTCAAGGATTACCATTTCTGGGTCCGCTCCGTCGCCGCCCATCCGGCCAAGATCTACGAAGATCGCAAATGGGCCTTCTGGCAATATACTGCAACCGGCGTCGTGCCCGGCGTGAACGGTCCGACCGACATCAATGTCTTTGCCGGCACGGAGAAAAACTGGCGGAAATGGATTGCTTCCGCCAAATAACACGGCCAAGAAGCAACACTTTTGAAAAATCGGCGTTGTTCTGCAGCGTCAGATCATTCGGTCCGTTTTTTTGTCGCAAACATATGGGTAAAGCGGGCTAACAACCTATCGAGGAAATTCCCATGCCCACGTTCCGGTCGCGCAGCATCGTTTTTGCCGCCGCTTTGTCGCTTCTTTCCACCGGCTCCGCCCTCGCCACACCGCCAGTGGCCGCGCCCGATGATCCCAAGCAGGTTGCCTGCGGCGGCGATCTCGGTGCATTTCTCGAAGGCGTGAAAGCCGATGCGCTTGCCAAGGGCATTCCGGCCGATGCGATCCAGAAGGCGCTTGCCGGCGCGCAGATCGACCCGAAGGTGCTTTCGCGTGACCGCGCCCAGGGCGTCTTCCGCCAGACCTTCCTGGAATTCTCCCAGCGCACCGTCAGCCAGGCCCGTCTGGATATCGGCCGCAAGAAACTTCAGGAACTGTCCTCCACCTTCGCCCGCGCCGAAAACGAATTCGGTGTACCGGCCGGCGTCATCGCCGCCTTCTGGGCCATGGAGACGGATTTCGGCGCCGTTCAGGGCGATTTCAACACCCGCAACGCGCTGGTGACCCTCTCGCATGATTGCCGCCGCCCGGAACTCTTCCGCCCGCAGCTGCTGGCGCTGATCGAAATGGTCCAGCACGGCGATCTCGATCCCGCCGCCAATACCGGCGCATGGGCCGGTGAAATCGGTCAGGTGCAGATGCTGCCCAAGGACATCATCGCCTTCGGCGTCGACGGCGATGGCGACGGCCACATCAACGTCAAGAGCAGCGCACCGGATGCGATCCTGACGGCTGCGAAGTTCATCCAGCATCTCGGTTTCAAGAAGGGCGAACCCTGGATTCAGGAAGTCTCGCTGCCGGAAAACCTGCCCTGGGAAAAATCCGGCCTCGGCGGCCCGCTGACCGCGGGTGACTGGTTCGCGCTGGGCGTCACCCCGCGCGACGGCAACAGAAACTTCGCCACCCTGCCCGCAGCCCTCATCATGCCGCAGGGACGCAAGGGACCGACCTTCATCACCTATCCGAACTTCAACATCTATCTGGAATGGAACCAGTCGTTCATCTACACGACCTCGGCCGCCTATTTCGCCACCCGCCTCATGGGCTCTCCGGTCTACAACAAGGGCAACCCGGAGCCCGGTTTCGATGATGCGACCATGAAGGAGCTTCAGACCAAGCTCGAAGCGCGCGGACACAATGTCGGCAAGGTGGATGGCATTCTCGGTTCCGGCACCCGCGTCGCCATCCAGAAGGAGCAGCAGCGTCTCGGGCTGCCCGCCGATGGCTGGCCTTCGACCGCACTTCTGCAGGCGCTTTAAGCAATCTTAACGGCGCCTTCCGGCCCTTAATCTGTCGGACGGAATCAAGGCATAAAGTGTTAATCTCGACCTGATGACTGGGGATAACACCCCGGTCATTTACTTTTTTTAAACATATGAAGCACTGCGTGATAAGAAAATAATCTTTTATTTTCAAATAATTACAGAAATTTCTTTTTTATGTCGTCTGGAGACGTGCTGCACTGCATCACAAAAACCGCTTTTCAACCGCCACAAAACGGTCATATTATCGAACCTGTCAACAAGAGGAGGCACCCATGGGACTTACAAAATCTCTCAATGCCTTGGCAGTCGGTTTGGCGTTTTTGTTCGTAGCGATGATGCTTTTCATCTGACGAGACGTGAAGACCAAACGCAGATAAGAACCGTAGATGACACGAGTTTAAAAAGCGCAGGCCCTAAGGGACCTGCGCTTTTTTCATGTCGGTAATCCGCTCTGGTAAAATCAGGCGGCGCTGCGGCGCAGACGCTCCAGCCCGAGATTTTCAAGCACCGCATCAACCAGCGGCGCGCGGTTCATAGTGTAGAGATGGAACTCATTGACGCCACGCCGCTGCAGATCGGCGATCTGCTCGGCGGCAACCTCCGCGGCCACGCGGGCGCGACCTTCCAGATCGTCGTCATAACCTTCGAAACGCTCATCCAGAAAACCGGGAATGCTGGTGCCGCAACGGCCGGCGAAACGCTTGAGCTGGGTGAGGTTCTGGATCGGCATAATGCCCGGAACCACCGGAATGGTGATGCCTGCCGCCGTCACCCGCTCCATATAGCGCTCGAACACGTCATTATCGAAGAAGAACTGCGTCAGCGCCCGCGTCGCGCCATTATCCGCCTTGCGCTTCAGCATATCGATATCGACCGCTTCGCTTGCGCTTTCCGGGTGCTTTTCCGGATAGGCCGACACGGAAATCTCGAAATCGGCAATTTCACGCAGTCCCTTCACCAGAGCGGCGGCGTTCTCATACCCTTCGGGATGCGGCTTATAGGCCGTGCCGATGCCAGTGGAGGGATCGCCACGCAGCGCCACGAAATGACGAACGCCGGCATTGCGAAACTCTTCGATAACCTGATGCACGTCCTCACGGCTGGCATCCACGCAGGTCAGATGCGCGGCGGTTGCCAGATGGCTGTCGCCGATCATGCGGCGCACCGCATCCAGCGTCGGCGCCTTGGTGGAACCGCCGGCGCCATAGGTGACGGACACGAAATCCGGGTTCCATTTCTTCAGTTCGGCAACCGTTTCCCAGAGCTGGGTTTCCATCTCGGGATTCTTGGGCGGGAAAAACTCGAAAGACAACCGGATATCGCCATTTTGGCGCGCGGTTTCCGACCTCAACATATCATGCCCTCCCGGCAGCAAGTAAAACGGCCTCTTGCACCACATCGTCTGCCATCAGCAGCCGCTGGTCTCGGGCAACCCAAATCGTAACATCCAGAGCTTCGTCGGACGCTTTTTCAGAATGAAGATCGACGGCGCGCTCCAGAGAAAGCCCGGCCTTCTTCAGCCATTCTTCCATCAGCGGATGCGAGAAACCGAGCCGCACATGCGCATGCTCGTCGCGCAGATATTCGAAGGAATGCGGCGCAAGATCGATAACGATCAGCCGCCCGCCGGGACGCAGCATGCGCGCGGCTTCGGAAAGCGCAATCTCCGGCTGGTCGAGGAAATGCAGAACCTGATGGATGACGATCAGATCGAAATCCTGCCCTTCAAGCGGCAGGTTGAGAATATCGCCATGGCGCACGGACGCGTTGACCACGCCCGCCTTGTCGAGATTGGCGCGCGCCACCGAGAGCATGTCACGGCTGGCATCCACACCGATCGCGCGGCGATAGATACCGCTCAGCAGCTGCAGGATGCGGCCGGTACCCGTGCCGAGGTCGAGCAGCGAATCGACCGGCGTGGTGCCCACCAGCTTCAGGAGCGCGCCTTCCACGGCCTCGTCGCTGACATGCAGGCGGCGCAACTCGTCCCAGGCAGAGGCGTTGCGGCTGAAATAATCCTGCGCCCGCTCCGCCCGAACCCGCTTGACGGTGGCAAGCCGCTCGCTGTCGCGCTGGAGAACGGCGTCGGAGGGCGATGCGGCGCCAAGCAGCTGCCGGACAACAATGGCGGGCTCACCATCCTGCCGCAAGCGGAAATAGGCCCATGCGCCTTCCTGATAACGCTCGATCAGCCCCTCTTCCGTCAAAAGCTTGAGGTGACGGGAAATGCGCGGCTGCGACTGGCCGAGAATTTCGGTAAGATCGGTAACCGTCAGATCGCCGGCCGAAAGAAGCGCCAGCAAGCGAAAGCGCGTGGGCTCACCCGCCGCCTTCAGAAGATCCACCAATTTGTCCAGACCGAACGCCACTCTGCCGCGCCTCGCAAGCTAATCAAGATATAAAGATATCTTTATGTCGATGTGACATTCGATGCAAGCGCAAAGTGTTCGGTGAGACGATCATGTCAATTTATTACACGGAAAAAGGCCCGCTTTGCGGCGGGCCTTTTTGAGAGATTGGAAAGGGATCAGCGCGTCAGGCGCTTGTAGCTCACCCGGCCGGGCTTGATGCTTTCCGGGCCGAGGCGGCGGACCTTGTCCTTTTCGTAGTCTTCGAAGTTGCCTTCGAACCATTCCACATGGCTGTCACCCTCGAAAGCGAGGATGTGGGTGGCCAGGCGGTCGAGGAACATGCGGTCGTGGCTGATGATAACGGCGCAACCGGCGAAGGCTTCCAGCGCTTCTTCGAGCGCGGCGAGCGTTTCCGTATCAAGGTCGTTGGTCGGTTCGTCGAGCAGTAGAACGTTGCCGCCGGCCTTCAGCATCTTGGCGAGGTGAACGCGGTTACGCTGACCGCCGGAGAGATTGCCGACCTTCTGCTGCTGATCGCCGCCCTTGAAGTTGAAGGCGCCGCAATAGGCGCGCGAGTTCACTTCGAACTTGCCGAGCTTGATGATGTCGTTGCCGCCGGAGATTTCCTCCCAGACGGTCTTGTCACCCGCCAGCGTATCGCGGCTCTGGTCGACATAACCGAGCTGAACCGTCTCACCGACAGTCACCGAACCGCTATCTGGCTTTTCCTGACCCGTGATCATCTTGAACAGCGTGGACTTACCCGCACCGTTCGGACCGATGACGCCGACAATGCCGCCGGGCGGCAGCTTGAAGGACAGGTTTTCGATCAGCACACGGTCGCCATAGGACTTCGTCAGATTGTCGGCTTCGATGACGACGCGGCCAAGGCGCTCGGCAACCGGAATGACGATCTGCGCATCGCCGGGACGGCGGTTTTCCGCTGCTTCCACCAGCTCGTCATAGGCCTTGATACGCGCCTTGGATTTCGTCTGGCGTGCCTTCGGACTGGAGGCGATCCACTCGCTTTCGCGGCTGATAGCCTTCTGGCGCGAGGCGTCTTCACGGGCTTCCTGCTGCATGCGCTTGGCTTTCGCCTGCAGGTAAGCGGAGTAGTTGCCTTCGTAAGGAATGCCGCGGCCACGGTCGAGCTCGAGAATCCAGCCCGTGACGTTGTCGAGGAAGTAGCGGTCGTGGGTGATCATCATCACGGCGCCGGGATAGTCGCGCAGGTGCTTTTCAAGCCACGCAATGGTTTCCGCGTCGAGGTGGTTGGTCGGTTCGTCGAGCAGCAGCAGGTCCGGCTGCGACAGCAGCAGACGGCAGAGCGCAACACGGCGGCGTTCACCACCTGAGAGACCTGTTACGGCCGAGTCGCCGGGTGGGCAACGCAGCGCGTCCATGGCCATCTCAACCTGGTTTTCGAGGTCCCAGAGATTCTGGCTGTCGATGATGTCCTGAAGCTTCGCGCCCTCATCCGCCGTTTCGTCGGAATAGTTCATCATCAATTCGTTGTAGCGGTCGACGATGGCCGTCTTGCTCGCCACACCTTCCATGACGTTTTCCATCACGGTCTTGTTTTCGTCGAGCTTCGGCTCCTGCTCGAGATAACCGAGGGTCGCGCCTTCGGCCAGCCAGGCCTCGCCGGTATATTCCTTGTCGAGACCGGCCATGATTTTCAGAACAGTCGACTTACCGGCGCCGTTGGGGCCGAGGATACCGATCTTGGCGTCGGGGTAGAAGGAGAGATGAACATTCTCCAGAACCTTCTTCGCGCCATAGGCCTTGTTCAGCCCGGCCATGTGATAGATGAATTGACGTGCCATTGTAGCGAATGCTCCACATCGGATTTTTAAGAGTACGTATCGGGAAATTTGCCGCTATGTAGGGTAAATAGGACCTTGGGGCAACCTCTGGCACGATTATGACCCCATGATTATGACAAGGGATGTGATGGCAGGGACAGGCGCGATCATGAATGAAACGACCGACGACTTGGCCTTCAGCCGTATTGAGAGGCTGAAAGCCCCCTCCGGCGCATCCATCGCCTTTCGCCACCAGCCCTCCGCTCTTGCCACGGCGCGCGGCGTGCTGATGATCTGCCACGGGCTGGTTGACCATGCGGGCCGTTATCGCCGGCTCGCGGATGTGATGTCGAAGCAGGGTTTCGAAGTCTATGCCCACGACCATCGCGGCCATGGCCGCACGAGAGCGGCGGATGCACCTCTCGGTCGCTTCGCCTGGAAAGACGGAGCCAGCAAGGTCGTTGCCGATGTCATGGCGATGCGCCGGATGGTCGGCGAAAGGCATCCCGGCCTGCCGGTAATCCTGTTCGGCCATTCCATGGGCGGCCTCGTGGCGCTCAACACCGCCGTCAGCCATCCGGATGCCTTCGATGGCCTGTCGATCTGGAATTCCAATCTCAATCCCGGTTTCATGGGCCGCATCGCGCAGGTGGTGCTGCGGCTTGAAAAGATGCTGAAGGGCTCGGACGTGCCGAGCGCCATCCTGCCGAAAGCGACCTTCCGCGCCTGGAATGCAAAAATGCCGGAAAGGCGCACCCACGCCGACTGGCTGAGCCATGACAGGTTGGCGGTGGATGCTTATGTGCAAGACCCGCTCTGCCAGTTCGAGGCCAGCGTTTCCCTGTGGCAGGATGTCTTCGAACTCTCCTATCGCGCCCCGAAGCTCATCGAGCGTCTGCCGAAGACTTTGCCGCTTCTGCTTGTCAGCGGCGATCAGGACAAAGCCACCAATGACGGCAAAGAGATCGTCTGGCTTGCCGAACGTTTCCGCGCAGCGGGTTTCAGCCATGTCGAGCACACGATCTACAAGGGCATGCGGCACGAGACGCTCAACGAAATCGGCTGGCAGCCCGTCGCGGCGGATTTCGCCGCCTGGTGCGGCCGCGTCGTCGGCGATTGAGGCGGCCTTTGCCGAAACGGAATAAGTCCATGAGATAAAATCACATGCGACGCGGCAAGCAGCGGTCTATAAACCGGCAGACACAAGATACCGGGGGACCGATGACCGACATGCCGAACAGGAAACCGCCGCTATCAGGCATTCGCGTCATCGAGCTGGCGCGTGTTCTGGCCGGTCCCTGGGCGGGGCAGATGCTGGCCGACATGGGTGCCGACGTCATCAAGGTGGAAAACCCCGAGGGCGGCGACGATACCCGCGCATGGGGACCGCCTTTCGTCGAAAGCGACGATGGGGAAAACCTCTCCGCCGCCTATTATCACGCCACCAATCGCGGCAAACGCTCCATCGTCGCCGATCTGAAGACGCCCGAGGGCTGCGAGCTGGTGCGCCGGCTGGTGCGCACCGCCGATGTCGTCATCGAGAATTTCAAGCGCGGCGGGCTTGCCAAATATGGCCTCGACTACGAGAGCCTGAAGGCGCTCAATCCGAAGCTGATCTATTGCTCCATCACCGGCTTCGGCCAGACCGGGCCTTATGCCGATCTCGCCGGATACGACTACATCGTGCAGGGCATGTCCGGCTTCATGTCGATCACGGGCGAAGCCGACGGCCAGCCGATGAAGGCGGGCGTGGCGGTGGCCGATATTTTCACCGGCATCTATTCCGTATCGGCCATTCAGGCGGCGCTGATCCACGCCATCCGCACCGGCGAAGGCCAGCATATCGACATGGCGCTTCTCGATGTGCAATCGGCCGTGCTCGCCAACCAGAACATGAATTACCTGATTTCCGGCAAGCCGCCCGTTCGGCTCGGCAACGCCCACCCGAATATTTCCCCCTATGAGGTGGTGCCGACGGCCGACGGCTTCCTGATCCTCGCGGTCGGCAATGACGGTCAGTTCCGCCGCCTCTGCACCATCCTCGGCATCGGCGCGATTGCCGATGACGAACGTTACGCGACGAACAAGGCCCGCGTGGCCCACAAAGCGGAAGTCCGGCGGATCGTTTCCACCGAAACGCTGAAATGGCAGAAGCGCGATCTTCTGACCGCCTGCGAAAAGAACGCCGTTCCGGCCGGGCCGATCAATTCCATTGAGGAAATGTTCGCCGATCCGCAGGTGAAGGCGCGCGGCCTCCGCGTTGATCTGGAGGCGGAAGACGGCACCGTCATCCCCGGTGTCCGCACACCCATTATCATGTCGCAAACGCCGCTGCGTTATGAACGCCCGAGCCCCAAGCTCGGCGAACATCAGGCGCAGGTGCTGGCCGAACTGGAAAACATCGAAAGGACCACGACGCCATGAAGAGAACAGGCGGACAGTTGATCGTCGAAGCGCTGAAGGCCAATGGCGTCTCCCGCGTTTCCTGCGTTCCGGGCGAAAGCTATCTCGCCGTGCTGGATGCGCTTTATGAAAGCGGCATCGAAACCGTGGTCTGCCGCCAGGAAGGCGGCGCCGCCATGATGGCCGACACCTGGGGTCGGCTGACCGGCGAACCCGGCATCTGCATGGTGACGCGCGGACCGGGCGCCACCAACGCCTCGGCCGGCCTGCACATCGCAAGACAGGATTCCATTCCGATGATCCTCTTCATCGGTCAGGTTCAGCGCGAAGCGCGTGAGCGCGAGGCGTTTCAGGAAGTGGAATATCGCCGCGCCTTCACCGAATTCGCCAAATGGGTGGGTGAGATCGACGATGCCCGCCGCATTCCCGAATTCGTCACCCGCGCCTTCGCCGTCGCCACCTCCGGCCGCCCCGGCCCGGTGGTGCTGACGCTGCCCGAAGACATGCTGGTGGAAGAGGTCGAAGCGCCCAAGGCAAAGCCCTATACCCCTGTCGAGGCGCATCCCGGTCCGTCACAGATGGCCGCCTTCGCAAAAATGCTTGATGAGGCGAAGCGCCCGGTCTTCATCATCGGCGGCACACGCTGGTCCGAGGAAAGCGTCGCAGGCTTCAAGGCTTTTGCGGAAAACAACAAGCTGCCTGTCGGCTGTTCCTTCCGCCGCCAGATGCTGTTCGATCATCTGAGCCCCTCCTATGCGGGCGATGTCGGCATCGGCATCAACCCGGCGCTGGCCAAGGAGATCAAGGAGGCCGATCTCGTGGTGCTGCTCGGCGGCCGCCTCTCCGAAATGCCGTCTTCCGGCTATACGCTGCTCGACATCCCCTACCCGTCGCAGAAACTCATCCATATCTATCCGGAAGCCGAAGAGCTTGGCCGCGTTTACCGTCCCGATCTGGCAATCTGCGCCGCACCGGATGATTTTATCGCCGCCCTCTCCTCCATCGCACTTTCCGGCAGCGCCGAATGGGCGGATCGCACCGCCGCCATGCATGCGGCCTATCTCACCTGGTCCACCCCACCGAAGACCGGCCCCGGCGCTGTGCAGATGGGTCCGATCATGGACTGGATCGAGGCCAATGTGCCCGAGGATGCGATCTTCACCAATGGCGCGGGCAACTATGCCACCTGGGTCCATCGCTTCCACCGCTTCCGTCGCTTCAACACGCAATCGGCTCCGACATCGGGCTCGATGGGTTACGGCCTGCCTGCGGCGGTCGCGGCCAAGCATCTGTTCCCGGAACGCGAGGTGATCTGCTTTGCCGGTGACGGCTGTTTCATGATGCATGGGCAGGAATTCATCACCGCCGTGCGGTACGGCCTGCCGATCATCACCGTGCTGGTCAATAACGGCACCTACGGCACGATCCGAATGCATCAGGAACGGGAATATCCCGGCCGTGTCAGCGGCACCGATCTTGTCAATCCGGATTTCAACGCCTTTGCCAAAGCTTATGGCGGCCACGGCGAAACGGTGGAAAAGACCGAAGACTTCGCCGCCGCCTTCGAACGGGCGCGGGCCAGCGGCAAGCCCGCCATCATCGAGGTAAAGCTGGATGCCGAAGCCATCACGCCGACGCGTACCCTGACGCAGATCAGGACCGGAAGCTGATATTACGCATGGACACGGCTCCGGCATGGTGTAAATCCTGACGCTCGCACGACGTCATCCTCGGGCCTGTCCCGAGGAGCCAATCACGTATCGTAAAGTTCATCGGTTGCAGATGCTCGGGACAGGCCCGAGCATGACGAAGGATGGGTCTCACACTTCTTCAGCAGCCCTTTGGATCAGGAAACGACATGCCGGATGCAGCCCCTCCCGTCATCACCCCGCGCGGCGCAAAAATCGAACCCTCGGCCGGCGCGCCTTTCGAGGCCGTGCGCGTGGCCCGGGATGTCCTGCACACTTCCCGCACGGCGGCGCTTGCAACCCTCGATCCCGTCAGCGGCTATCCCTATACGACCGCCACCAATATCGGCATCGAGCCGGACGGCACGCCCTTCTTCTTCGCGGCCGGGCTGACGCTGCATGCCCGCAACATGGAGGCGGATGCGCGCATCTCGCTGACGCTCGCCCCCTTCGGCAGGGGAGACGCGCTGACGCTGCCGCGCCTGACACTGGTGGGCAAGGCGGAACAAATCGGCCCGGATGAAGTGCCGCTCGCCATCGCGCGCTACATTGCCCGTTACCCCAAAGCGAAACTTTATCTCTCCCTTCCCGACACGCGGCTTTACCGGCTGCGGACGGAAGGTGTGCAGATCAATGGCGGCCCGGCCCGCAATGCCAGCAACATCACCCCGGCCGATCTGCGCACCGATCTGTCAGGCGCAGACGAACTGATGGCGGCGGCGGAAAGCGAAGCGATCCGCCTCAACACCATCAAGGGCGAAGCGTCCCGGCTCGCTGTTCTGGCCGGCGCAAAGAATGGCCGCTGGACGATCACCTCCATCGACCCGGATGGCATCGATCTCGCCTCGGCCAGCGATCTGGCCAGGCTGTGGTTTGCGGAGCGGGTTACGACGTTGAAGCAATTTGAGAAGGCGCTTGCTTAGCTTTTGAAGTGAAGTTTCCAAGCGATTCACAAATCTGGGACAATCCCCTCTCCTCCGTCATGCTCGGGCCTGTCCCGAGCATCCGCTACCTATCAATTTGCGATAGGTGATTGGATCCTCGGGACAAGCCCGAGGATGACGAGACGAACGTTTCGAATTTCCCATCAAAAAAGGCCGGGCCGCTTTCCGCGACCCGGCCTTTTCTTAAAAACTCAGACGGATGCTCAAAGAGCAGCGGTCACGATGAACTCAACCTTGTAGTCCGGCGTCGCCAATGGTGCACCGCTGGTGGCGCGGGCCGGCGGGTTTGCCGGGTCGATCCAGCCTTCCCAAACGGCGTTCATTTCGCCGAAGGTGGACATGTCGGAGAGGTAGATGATGGTCTGCAGGATCTTCGACTTGTCCGAACCGGCAGCGGCCAGCAGGCGGTCGACTTCAGCGAGAGCGGACTTGCTCTGTTCCGTAACGCTCGTGCCTTCGCCAACCTGGCCGGCCAGATAAACGGTGTTGCCGTGAACGACGGCGCCGCTCATGCGCTTGCCCGGCTCGATACGCTTGATGGTCATGGAAAACTCCTGTTGATTGGCATTTAAAATAGAATAATGCGCGGAAAATCAGCCGCGCAGGTGGTGGGTCTTTTCGTAAATCGCCGTCGAGCGCGCGCCGGAACGGCAATAGCCGAGCATCGGGCGCTGCAATTCGTCCAGTGCATCCACCATACCGGTAACGGCATCGGCATCGACGCCATAACGGCCAACCGGCACATGCATGATGGTGAGGCCAAGCTGCTCGGCACGCTCGGCAATATCGGCGAAAAGCGGCTGGCCGTCTTCTTCGCCGTCAGGGCGGTGGCAGACGATCGACTTGAAGCCGAGCGCCTTGATCTCGTCGAGATCGGCGACGCTGATCTGTCCCGTTACCGAATATTCGTCGTCTATGCGCCTGATATCCATGTCATGCCTCCGCTGAAACCGGCGTCCGCGCCGCTGGCTGTCACCCTTGAAATCCGCATCCGATGTAAGCGGTCAAACCCCGTGCGTCAATGATGGCGCACCGTCATTCGCTACAGTTCAGAGGATGGAAAAGCGCAGGCCGAAGGAACGGCTTTCGCCCGGCTTGAGAATATTGAACTCGCCGGCCGCCTCAAGCTCGCCGCGCTCCACCCAGCGATGCGAAACCGGCTCGATGCCGAGCACATTGGCCGGCGCCTGCTGGTTGCGCCACATCTGCAGATAGGGCAGCGTTTCCGTGCGAAAACGCACGGTCAGCGTCTTCCCGCCGATGGCCGCAATCGGTCCGAGCGCGAGCGACGCCCACTCGTCATCACCGGCGGGAACGCAGAAAACGGTGCCCGGCTCTTCGCCGAAACGCCAGCCGTGGCCGCCGCCTTCCAACATCGCGCCTTCAAGCCGCACGGCATCGTCGAAGAGGCGTGCGCCGATATTCATGTGATACATCAGAAACACCGGGATCGGCCGCGCCGAGGTGTTGACGATCTTGTCATCGAGGCTGACTTCGCCGCTTTCCCCGTCGATGCGCCATGTCCGTTCCAGAAGTGCAGTGCCGCCATCCGCAAGCTTTACGGGAACCTCGACGCGCGCCAGTGCATTGGACTCATGAACGTCGAACGCGATGACCGTCGCGGGATGCGAGGAAAAGGACCCATGCAGCGGATATCGACGCCCTTCGCCGTCGCCATGGATCGGCTCGGGATGGCGGATATGGTCGGGGCCGCAGGTGAACAGAAAGCCTTCCAGCGAATGGTCGATGCGTGCATCGCCATCGTCGGGAATGGCGCGGCCGGGCGCGATGTCAATGCCATTGACGACACAGGCGCCGATATCGAAAACGGAGGTTTCATCGAGGAAAATGCGTGGCGATCTGCCAGCCTGAAACGAACGCAAGATAACCTCCCTGTGGCCCTAAAAACGCATGCTTCACGGAAACGCTACTAACCGTGACGGAAATTAAGATTGCATTAACCGCGAATTCACCTTTTTCACAATAGGGTCAAGATTGCGGTGTGTTTATCGGTGAACAAGCAAGGGATAGCAGAATCGTGAAACAGTTTCTTAACGCAGCTCTGGGTCTGACAGTCGCGCTGGCGGCAGCTATCGCCCCGCTACAGGCTGGCGCGCAGCAGCGTTATGGCGATCAGCAGACGATGCTGGTGACCCCGGACGGTCGCGTGCTCGACTTCATGCCGGAGCGCGGCGATATCGTCATCAGCCGCGATTCCATGGGACGCACGGTGTTTTACGACCAGTACGGCAATCTCCTCGCCACCGAAATGCCCTCCGGCTACCAGCAGCGGCAGCAGGCGCGCCAGCGCGACACCACCTATTATCCGCCCGCCCCCGGCGGCCAGTATCGTGAACCGCAACGCGATTACGGCTATCAGGACAATGGCAGCGTGCGCGATTACCGCGAATATCGCGGCGACGGTTCCGACGAGAATTTCTATACCGGCTCCGTTCCCGCACCCGGTGCGGTGGAAAGCGGCCCGCTCGGCCAGCCGATGCCGGGCGAAAGCACCACGGCCGCCGTTCCGCAGCCGGACCACCTGATCGAGCGCCATACTCCGGTGACAACGCCGGTCAATCGCTCGCGCCAGGAAATCGTTGCGCTCCAGACATTCCTCGACCGTGAAGGCATCTCGCCCGGCGTGATCGACGGCAAGATGGGCGACAACGTCAACAAGGCGATTGCCGCCTGGCAGGACATGACCGGCGAAAAGCTCGACCCCAACAATTCCGATGACATTCTGGAGCGGCTGCGCGCTTCCGGCGGCATGCCGATCGTCGACTATACCATCACCGCCGCCGACGCCGCCGGCCCCTATGTCGCCTCCATCCCGGACGACTATGCCGAGAAATCGCAGCTGCCTGCCCTGTCCTTCACCTCGACTTCGGAAGCGCTCGCCGAACGCTTCCACATGGATGAGAACTATCTGAAGGAACTGAACCCCGGCATCGATTTTTCCGTTCCCGGCACCATCATCAAGGTCGTCAATCCGGGCGAGACGAAAAAGGGACAGGTCGCCCGCATCGTCGCGCATAAGGGCATCAAGCAGGTCTTCGCCTATGGTCAGGACGGCAATCTGATCGCCGCCTATCCCGCCACCATCGGTTCCACGGACACGCCCTCGCCAAGCGGCACGCACACGGTGGAGCGTATCGCGCTCAATCCCGGCTACACCTATAATCCGAAGATCAACTTCAAGCAGGGCCAGAACGACAAAATCCTGCAGATTCCGCCGGGTCCGAACGGCCCGGTCGGCACGGTCTGGATTGCGCTGTCGAAACCGACCTATGGCATTCACGGCACGCCGGAACCCTCGAAGATCGGCAAGACCAACAGCCACGGCTGTATCCGCCTGACCAACTGGGATGCGACCGAACTGGCAAAAATGGTCCGCCCCGGTGTCGTGGTCGAATTCGCGGAATAGGATCGACCGAAAGAAAAAAGAAAAAGCCCGGCGGTTTGGTCCGCCGGGCTTTTTTTTTCATTTGGTGGTGTTTCAGTCGCGTTTTTCCGTGAGGAAATAAAGCAGGGCTGCCACCGGCAAGGCGAAGCCGATCCACGAGGCGGCTTGCCATTCGCCGACGGCATAGGCCCAGCCTCCGACGGCAGAACCGATTGCGCCGCCCATGAAGAACGTCGCCATATAGATGCCGTTCAGGCGGCTGCGGAATTCCGCTCCAAGCGTGAAGATGGCACGCTGGCCAAGCACCAGATTGGTGGTGACGCCGAAATCCAGAACGATGGCTGCGACGACCAGAATGGCGAGCGCCAGATGCGAGCCTTCGGGTGCAAGATGCGTAACGGCGAAGGAGAGCGCCACCGCCACCAGGGCAAAGAAGGTGGCCGCACGCGTCCAGCCACGATCCGCCATGCGCCCGGCAATCGGCGCGGCCACGGTGCCGGCCGCACCGGCCAGTGCGAAAAGCGCGATTTCACCCTGGCTCAGATTGAAATGCGGTCCGCTCAGATAAAGCGGCGTCGTGGTCCAGAACAGGCTGAAGGCCGCAAACAGGAAGGCGTGATAGATCGCCCGCCGCCGCAGGATCGGCGTGTGCAGCGCCAGCCGGCCCATCGAAGCCATCAAGGCCCCATAGCTCAGCCGCGCATCGGGCATACGGGCGGGCAGAAGCCGGAAAAGCACCACGGCAAGAAGCGCCATGACGGCCGCCGAGGTCAGAAACACACCCCGCCAGGAGACCACTTCCGACAGCAGGCTGGAAACCGGCCGCGCCAGCATGATGCCGGCCATCAGCCCGCTCATGACATTGCCGACCACCCGGCCGCGAATGGCGTGCGGCGCCATATGGGCGGCATAGGGAACGATGACCTGCACCGCCACGGAACTGACGCCGACCAGAAAGGCCGCAATCAGAAACGGGGCCGCATGCGGCGCGAATGCCGCTGCCACAAGGGAAAGCACCGCCATAGCGACAGCGCTGACCACCAGCTTGCGGTTTTCAACGAGATCGCCGAGCGGCACGACAAACAGCAGACCGATACCGTAACCGATCTGGGTCAGGGTCACGATCAGCCCCGTCGCACCGGCAGAAAGACCGAGTTCCGCCCCAATGATGCCGGCCAGCGGCTGGCCATAATAAAGATTGGCGGCAATCAGTCCGCAGGCTGTCGCCAAGAGGAACGTCAAGGCCGGGGAAATGGATGTTGCCTCGACATCATCCCCTTCAATTACACGCGTCGTCATCATTTTCTCCAATATGGAAACAATCGCTTCCTAAATAGTCACAAAATCAATCGGCAAGCTTCATGGCGATATCCACCACGGCCACCATGTCTTTGAGGCTGCGCCCCGTCTTTCCCACCACGCGCATGCCGTACATCATGCACAGCATCGCCCGGGCGAGATCGTCGGGATCGGCCTTCGAACGCACGGAACCATCCTTCTGCCCTTCGGCAACGAGGCGGGCGACAATTCGCTCCCTCGCCTTCACGGCCCGCTCGACCACGATTGCAATATCGTCATCCAGAGCCGCCAGATCGGCAGCAGCACCAACCACCAGACATCCGTCAGAGCCGACACCGCCATATGACCGTTCCGCATAGAACATCAGGCCCGCCCTAACGCGCTCATAACCGGTATCGAAACCGGCCACCGCCGCCTCGAAACGCTCGGTCTGCACGATCCTGTAGCGTTCCATCGTGGCGATGAAGATGGCCTTTTTGTCCTTGAAAGCCTTGTAAAGACTGCCCTGCGCCAGTTCCATCGCATCGGTGAGATCACCGACGGAGGTGGCATGATAACCGCGTCGCGAAAAAACGCGGATCGCCCCATCGAGCGCACGGTCGACGTCAAACTCGCGCGGCCTGCCGCGATGGCGCTGTTCCGGTGAATGGGTCTGGTTGATATCGCTCATGGCCGGAATATAGGAAACGATCATTTCCAAATCAAGCGAATAATGAAACCGTCCCAGAAAAGCATCGACTGATGCCCGGACAAGCTCAACGGCGGCCAATGGTCCAAGGCATTACCATCCGTCTGCGGTGATGAAGACCGCAGACGGATAGAACGCCGAAATCAATGTTTCAGGCAGCCTTGCGGGTGAAAAGGCGCGCGGGTTGCGTGCCGAGCCGCAAAAGACGTTTCGGCAGCAGGCCGACGACTTCGGTGGCGAAGGCTTTCGCGTTCTCCACCGCCTTGTCGATATTGCTGACCTTGTCCTTATCGAGACAGAGAAGCGTGCCGCCATAGTCGAAAATATCGCGATAGGCCGCTCTCTCGACAATCGGCGTATTGAGCACCGAGACGTTCTTTTCCGCCAACAGCATTTTGACGAGCAGCAGGGAGCGCGTCGCCACCATGGCGTTGACCCGTGTCAGGACGATGGAATGGGCGATAGCCTTGCCCATCTTGCGGTTCAGGAATTCGATGTGATCCAGAACCTCGGCAGCGCCGCGCGCATCCATGGCTGAGCCCTGCACCGGGATCAGCACGTGATCGGAAATACCGAGTGCCATGGTCAGCAGAGGGCTTTTCGACCCAGGCAGGTCGATGATGAAACAGTCGGTATTGGTTTTATTCTCGCGAATATGGCCTTCAAGCGAAGCCATCGTCACATGCGAAATCACCGAGAGATTTTCGATCTCGCCGGACAAGTCGTGCCAGCGGGAAATCCACAATTGCGGATCGGCATCCAGAACCATCACACGGTGGCCGCTGCGGGCGAGTTCGGTCGCCAGAAGCAGCACGGCGGTCGTTTTTCCGGCACCGCCCTTGGTATTGGCGAAAGTGATGACTGACATGACACCCCCTGTTGGTCAGAGCCGTTTCATGCTCATTCACGCACCGAAGCAATTCATGGTGCTTTCCATAACCTTAACGAACAGGGTTAATAAAAGACTAAGATCGTTTTTGGGGACAACAAAAAGCCCGCGATAAATCGCGGGCTTCTGTCATCCGATTGATCACGCCAGCTTTCGGCAGGACCCGACATCGTCCGCGCGCAGGCGGCCGGCTTTGAGATCTTCGTACTTTGGCAAATTCAGGGAACTGCCCAGCCTTTTCTCAACTGTTGCACGATCAAGCGTGATCATGCGTCCGGCGCTGGTGAAGGATACCATGCCATTCTTACCGGAATACGCCATAGTCGCGCGCATTTCACAGAAATAGCGGTCAGAGCCCTTGGACAAGTTCCATCCCCGGATTCCCGCCTTGTTGCTCGATAGGGCTCCGACTTTGTAACCCTGACCGGAAAGCTCCTTAAAAGAAGCGGCCTGCGCCACAAAAGGCAGACTTAAGAACGCCACTGCCAGCAATGGCGAAAATGCTGAAAATCTCATGGTTGCCACAACGCCCCCTTAAAAGCAGTCCTCGAACAACTTCTTCGTATTCTCGAGCGTCATCGGCACCGGATTACCACCACAGCTCGGATCCTTGATCGCCTCCGCCGTCAGCTCGTCGATCCGATCCGGCTTGATGCCCATGGCGGTCAGGTTTTCCGGCACGCCGAGTTCCCTGCGAAGCTCCAGCACATAATCGTAGAAGCCGTCGAAACCGCCGGAAATGCCGAGATAGGCGGCCGCGCGGGCAATCTTGTCTTCGATGGCGGGGCGATTGAAGCGCAGCACCGCCGGCATGACGACGGCATTGGTCATGCCGTGATGGGTGTTGTAGACCGCACCGATCGGGTGCGAGAGCGAGTGAATGGCGCCGAGACCCTTCTGGAAGGCAACCGCCCCCATCGCCGCCGCCGCCATCATATTGGTGCGTGCCTCGATATCCGTGCCATCCTTATAGGCGCGCGGCAGGAATTCCTTGACGAGCCGCAGGCCCTCCAGCGCCACGCCAGCGCTCATCGGGTGATAGAAGGGCGACGAATAGGCCTCGAGGCAATGGGCAAAGGCATCCATGCCCGTGCCCGCCGTGATGACCTTCGGCATGCCGACCGTCAGTTCCGGATCGCAGATGACGACGCCGGGCAAGAGCTTCGGATGGAAGATGATCTTCTTCACATGGGTCTGCGAATTGGTAATGACACTGGCGCGGCCGACTTCCGAACCCGTGCCCGCCGTCGTCGGCACGGCGACGATGGGCGCAATCTTGGCGGCATCCGCGCGTGTCC
Organism: Agrobacterium sp. 22-221-1; assembly: GCF_053522445.1. Lineage (NCBI taxonomy): Bacteria > Pseudomonadati > Pseudomonadota > Alphaproteobacteria > Hyphomicrobiales > Rhizobiaceae > Agrobacterium > Agrobacterium sp. 22-221-1. The sequence continues at coordinate 41,203 of NZ_JBNWCL010000005.1, read as the reverse complement.
ACCAGTCGCCGATATCCTCGAAATCCCAGACCGGACGCGTCTGCCCGGCCATGAAGGCGATGGTCTTGCCGAGATCAAGGCCCGAACCACCGCCGAAGGCGACGACACCGTCATGGCCGCCATCGCGATAGGCTTTCACGCCGGCTTCCATGTTGATCTCGTTGGGGTTCGGATCGACGTCGGCGAAGATCGCCCGGCCAAGACCCGCCTCTTCCAGCACATCGAGCGCATGCGCGGTGATCGCCATATTGGCAAGGCCGCGATCCGTCACGAGAAGCGGCTTCCTGATGCCAAGCGTCTTGCAGGCTTCCGCCAGTTCCTTGATCCGGCCACGGCCAAGCTTGACGGCGGTGGGATAGCTCCAGTTGGCGACGATATTCATTTCGTGACTTTCTTCAGATGGTAGGATTTCGGTCGGGTCAGGTTCTGGAAACCGAGGACGGAGAGCGAGCCGCCACGACCGGTTTCCTTCACGCCGGTCCAGCAAAGGGCGGGATCGAGATAATCCGCGCGGTTCATGAACACGGTTCCGGTTTCGATCTCGCGGCCGATGCGCCCGGCCCGGGCGGCATCCTGCGTCCACAGCGAGGCGGTGAGACCATATTTGCTGTCATTCATCAGCGCGATGGCTTCATCGTCATTCTTCACTTTCATGATGCCGACGGCCGGGCCGAAGGTTTCTTCGGTCATGAACTCCATCGAATGATCGACATTGACGAGCACTTGCGGCGCGACATAAGCGCTCTCACCGTCATCGGCGGGGAAAAGCTTCTGATTGACCAGCGCCTTGGCGCCCTTGGCAACGGCGTCGGCAATCTGCGCCCGCACCACCTTGGCAAACCGCTTGTTGGCCATCGGCCCGAGCGTGGTTTCCTGCTCGAGCGGATTGCCGAGCTTGTAGTTCGAAACCCACGCCACGGACTTCTCGACGAATTCGTCATAGAGGTTTTCATTGACGTAGATGCGCTCGATGCCGCAGCAGCATTGCCCGGAATTATAGGTGGCGCCATCCATCAGCGTATCGACGGCGGCGTCGAGATCGGCATCCTCCATCACGTAGCCCGGGTCCTTGCCGCCGAGTTCAAGCCCGAGACCGGTGAAGGTGCCGGCAGCGGCGCGCTCGATGGCGCGGCCGCCTTCCACCGAACCGGTGAAATTGACGAAATTGAACAGACCCTCGGAGATCAGCGCCGACGTCGTGCCATGGTCGAGGAAGACGTTGATGAAGACATCGTCAGGCACGCCAGCCTCGACAAAAGCCCGCACCATGCGCTCACCGACGAGAAGCGTCTGCGCCGCATGTTTGATGACGACCGTATTGCCGGCCATCAAGGCGGGTGCGACGGTGTTGATCGCCGTCATGTAAGGATAATTCCAAGGCGCAATGACGAAGACCACGCCATGCGCTTCGCGCTCGATGCGGCGTTCGAAATTACCGCTTTCCTCGATGACGAGCGGCGCCAGCGCATCGGCGGCGATGGAGGCGACATAGTTGGAGCGTTCGTTGAAGCCCTTGAATTCGCCGCCATAGCGCACCGGCCGGCCCATCATGTGCGCCAGTTCCGGCACGACCTCCGCCACCATTTCATTGAGGCGGGCGACGCCCTTCAGAACCAGCTGAACGCGGTCCTCAAGCGGACGCCGCGCCCAGTCCTTTTGCGCCTTGCGCGCTTTCGAAACGGCGGCGCGCGCCGCCTCCAGCGACATCGCCTCCCGCTCGGCATAAACCGAGCCGTCGATGGGCGAGATATTCTGGATCATGGTCATGATGTTTTCCCGTAATGATTAGGCTCGTTCGAAACCGCGCGCCACTTCCCAGTCGGTCACGCGGCGGTCGTATTCTTCCTGCTCCCATCGTCCGGCGTGGACGTAATGATCGATCACATCGTCGCCAAAGGCGTTGCGCAGCATTTTCGATCCGTCCAGAAAGGCAGTGGCGTCACGTAATGTCTTGGGTATCTCGCGCACGTCCTTGCCGCCATAGGCATCGCCGACAAAAGCGGGCTCAAGTTCGAGTTTATTTTCGATGCCGTCAATGCCTGCAGCAAGCAAAGCCGCCATGGCGAGATAGGGATTGAGGTCCGAGCCGCCGACGCGGCATTCGATGCGGATACCCTTGGTGCCTTCGCCGCAGAGGCGATATCCCGCCGTGCGGTTGTCGAGGCTCCAGATCGCCTTGGTGGGTGCAAAGGTGCCCGCCATGAACCGCTTGTAGGAATTGATATAGGGCGCGAGGAAATAGGTGATCTCGCTGGCATGGGCGAGAAGCCCGGCAACATAGTGCCGCATCAGCTCCGACATGCCGTGCTTGGCGTCCTTGTCGAGGAAAGCAGGCGTCTTGCCGTCGGCGCTCCAGAGAGACTGGTGAATATGCGAGGAGCTGCCGGCGGCGTTGTAATTCCACTTGGCGAGGAAGGTCACCGCCTTGCCCTTGGACCACGCAATCTCCTTGGTGGCGTTCTTGATGATGGCGTGCCGGTCGGCCATGGTCAGCGCATCGGCATAACGCACGTTGATTTCCGCCTGACCTGCGGATGCTTCGCCCTTGGAGTTTTCGACCGGAATGCCGGCGCCCTGCAGGCCCTTGCGCAGCGCCCGCATGACATCCTCTTCCTTGGTCGTCTGGAAGATATGGTAATCCTCATTATAACCGCTGGCGAGGTTCAGGCCCTTGTAGCCGTTGGCGCGCGCCGCATCGAAAGTCTGGTCGAACAGGAAGAATTCCAGTTCGGTCGCCATATAGGCCTTCAGCCCCATGGCCTCCAGCCGCGCCACCTGCTTTTTCAAGAGCGCGCGCGGCGAATGCGGCACTTCTTCATGGGTGTGATGATCGAGCACATCGCACAACACCAGCGCCGTGCCTTCCAGCCACGGCACGCGCCGCAGCGTCGAAAGATCGGGCTTCAGCACATAGTCGCCATAACCCTTTTCCCAGCTGGAGGATTTGTAACCGGGAACGGTTTCCATCTCCATGTCGGTGGCAAGCACGTAGTTGCAGCTATGGGTTTCCTCAAAGGCGCTTTCAACGAAGAACTCCGCCTGGAACCGTTTGCCCATCAGACGCCCCTGCATGTCGACAAGGCAGGCCAGAACCGTGTCGATGCGCCCCTCGGCGACGTCCATTTTAAGCGCGTCGAATGTGTAGCTCGTCATTTTGTCCGTTCCCTTTATTGTCGTGACCGGGCGGCCGGAATGCGGCCGCCCGTTTGTTTGAAAATCAGGCCTTTGCAGCCGCTGCGGCAACCGCAGCCTGCTTGTGCTCCAGCGCGAATTCCTCTTCCGGCGACAGGATGAGGCGGTGGCGTCCGACAAAGGCGAAATAGGCGATCGCCACGGCGAACCAGACGGCGACCCAGAGCACGCCCTTGGTGAAGTTCGGATCCTGGATCTGGTAAAGCAATGTCACGATGGCGATGATGACCGTCAGCACCGCGCCCGGAATGCCGAAGGGCGAACGGAACGGCCGCTCGATATGCGGCAGGTTCTTCCGGAGCAGGATGAAGGAAATCGCCTGCATGATGTAGGAGAACATCGCACCGAATACGGCCATGTTCAAAAGCACGCTGCCGATGATGCTGCCGCCCTGTTCCGCACCCAGCGCGAACCAGATGACGAGCATGACCGCCAAGCCGACAATCGCGCCGGTGATGTTGGCAACATATGGCGTGCGGTACTTGGAATGGGTGATCGACAGCACGGTCGGGAAGTAACCCGCACGCGACAGCGAATAGATCTGCCGGCCCTGTGCATAGAGGATCGTGTGGAAGCTGGCGATCAGGCCGGTCAAGGCAACGAGACCCAGCACCACCACTCCGCCATCGCCATAGATCGCCTTGAAGCCATCGAGCAGCGGCTCAAGCGAGGAGCTGAGATGGAAGGCGCCGACGCCCGGCAGGGATGGGTTGAGCAATACGATCATGAAGGCCGAAACCATCAGCGTCACCATGCCGAGAATGATGCCCTTCGGCATGTCGCGCTTGGGATCGACCGATTCTTCCGCCGCCAGCGGCAATTGCTCGATGGCGAGGAACAGCCAGACCGCGAAAGGCAGCGTGGCGAGAACGCCCGAGAACCCGAAGGGGAAGAAGGACCCGCCGCCCTCAGGCAGCTCCACCGCCTTGCCGTCAGGGCCGACACCGATATTGAGCGCGAAACGCGAAAAATCGATGTTGGGAATGGCGCTGATCCAGAAGAACACCAGAACGGCAAGCGAAATCAGCGTGATGACCAGCGTCACCTTGAAGGAAAGCTCAAGCCCGAAGACATTGAGCGCAAGGAATATCGCATAAAATGCTATCCACACGAAGGGTGAATAGGCCGGGTCGAGGCCGAGAATGGAGTTCACATAGGCCGTGATGAAGGTGACGACGACCGCCGGCGTCAGCACATATTCGACATTCTCGCAAAGCCCGGTGATGAAGCCGCCCCATGGGCCCATGGCCGTGCGGGCAAAGGAATAGGCCGCACCGGTATGCGGCAAGGCCGGGCTCATTTCCGCAATCGAAAATGTCAGCCCGAGATACATGATGGCGATGATGATGCCGGCCACCAGCATGCCGCCCCAGCCGCCGGTGGAAAAGCCGAAATTCCATCCGGAAAAATGCCCGGAAATGACCGCGCCGACGCCGAGCGACCAGAGCGACCACACGCCCGCATAACGGGATAGTCCGCGTTTTTCGAAATAGGATGCATCAGCCTTCTTGTAGCTGACGCCTGATGATGAACTGTCCATGCCCTTCTCTCCTGAATAAGAAAAAAACAAGCCAGTCAGCCGTTATTGGCCGATTGTGCCCCAGTTTCCGGCTTCACCCGGGAGTTTCCCGCGATTGGCCGCACGCACTTGCTGTTCCCTTGCCGCTTCGTGTTTTTCCGGCTGCATGGCCGGTTTTTATAAAATGGCGGCAGTCTCATCTGGCAGCCGACCCCGGTGTTTTCGCCATCGGCCGGCCATAGCTCCCTCACTCATCGATCGATGAGAGCGCCTTCCCCATAAGCTCGTAAAGAAAACCGGCGATTGCCGCCTGCTCTCCTTCATTGGTGATGAGATCGTTGCGGATCTCGATCATGACGTTCAAAAGCCCGTCCGGCAGTGCATGCAGCCGCAGCGTATGCGTCACGCCGTCTTCCGGGCCATAGGGATCGTTGCGATTGACCGTAAGCGAGGCCCCTTCGGCGCCCGCCAGCATCGCATCCGCGAGACGGCTGTCGGTATCGTGCAGAATGCCGATCTCAACTTTTCGGAACCGGCCGTGATAGACCGGCGTGAAACTGTGGATGGTCACCACCACCACGTTACGGCCATCCGCCTGCCGCGCGGCGATGATCTCGCTCACCCGGTCATGAAACGGCACATAAAGTGCTGAGGTGCGGGCGAACCGCTCCGCTTCGCTGAGATCGAAATTGCCGGGAATATCGTAAATCTCGCTTTTCACCGGCATGGCGGAAGGCGATTCGGGCGGTCGGTTGCAATCATAGACGAGACGCGAAAACCGCTGATAGACGAGCGTGGCGTCAAGCTTTTCCGAAAGCAGCCGGGCAACGGCCAGAGCGCCCGGATCCCAGGCCGCATGGCTCGAAAGTACCTCCGGCGAAAGACCCAATGTGCCGAATTTCTGCGGAATGGTGGCGGAGGCATGTTCGCAGACGAGAAGGACGTCGCCCTTCGCCGCAGCATTCTCAATGCCAACGGCCTGCCCTTCCGCTTCTGTGAAAAACCGTGACCGCACCGTCATGCACGAACCCCGCCCGGAAACCCCGTCGCTCCGTCAACGCCGAAAAGAATTCTTCACATTATTGCGAGTGTCAAATGGAATTTTGAAATTTTCTCTTCATTTTCCCATTGACTCGATAGCTGGCACAGATGTTTATTTTAGCCATGCACCGGCAGAAGACCGGAAGGGGAAAAATTTGCGCAGCACGACGGCGACCGTGTCGGATGTCATTCATGCCCATTACGACGCACTGACCCGTTCGGAAAAACGGCTGGCGGAGAGCCTGCTCGGCAACTACCCCGTCTCCGGCCTCGGCAGCATCACCACCATTGCGGAAAATGCCGGCGTTTCGACGCCGACGGTGGCGCGCATGGTGCAGAAGCTCGGCTACAAGGGCTATCCGGAATTTCAGGCGCATCTGCACCAGGAACTGGAAGCGACGATTTCCGGCCCCATCGCCAAACATGACCGCTGGGCAACCAATGCGCCCGGCCTGCATATTCTCAACCGCTTCGCAGATGCCATCACCGGCAATCTGCGCGATACGCTGAGCGATCTCGACACCGCCGTCTTCGACAATGCTGCGGCACTGCTTTCCGACCGCAAGCGCAGCATCTATTTCGTCGGCGGGCGCATCACCGGCGCGATTGCCGAATATTTCTTCACACATATGCAGGTGATCCGGCCGAAGACGACGCTGATGTCGTCGAATTCCAGCGCCTGGCCGCAATATATGTTGAACATGAACGCCGGCGACATACTGGTTATCTTCGATATCCGCCGTTACGAGCATGACATGACGACGCTGGCCGAAGTAGCCAAGGCAAACGGCGTGCAGATCATTCTCTTCACCGATCAATGGACATCGCCGGTGGCGCGCCACGCGCTGCACACTTTCCGCGTCAGGATCGAAGCTCCCTCGGCATGGGATTCCTCGGTCGTCACGCTGTTCGTGGTCGAAGCGCTGATCGAAGCGGTGCAGAACGGCACTTGGGATGAAACCAGGGAACGCATGAATGCACTGGAAGGCCTGTTCGAACAGACGCGGCTGTTCCGCAGGCCGGACAGAACATGAAACTACATAGCCGGGCAACTTGCTTGACGCGGATGCCGCACGCTGATTGGATACCTGTCATCGCTACCAGCACGATAAAACAGGATAAGAAACCAAGCTGGGGAACATATCTGGCCACCACGGATCATGAGGGGAATCTCCCGCAATTGCAGGCAAAAAGCCGGGTGATGGCGGAAAACGGGCGTAAAGTGACGGAATCCGGATAAATAAATTGCAATCCAGCCGTCACATTAGCTTCATCGAGAATCCGTATCAGCGTCCGCAATATGAGAACACGAAGAGGAGAAAAAAGTGATCTCTCACTGCCGCCGACTGCTCGCTACGACCACTGCACTGGTCATCGCCTCCACCGCAATTGCCGCCGCTGAACCGAGCGCCGAGCTGATCGCCGCCGCCAAGAAGGAAGGTATGCTGACCACCGTCGCGCTGCCGCACGACTGGTGCGGTTACGGCGACGTGATTGCCGCCTTCAAGGCGAAATATCCGGAAATCACCGTCAACGAACTGAACCCCGACGCCGGCTCCGCCGACGAAGTGGAAGCGGTGAAGGCAAACAAGGACAATAAGGGCCCGCAGGCTCCTGACGTTGTCGACGTCGGTCTCGCCTTCGGTCCGCAGATGAAGGCCGAAGGCCTGCTGCAGCCCTACAAGGTCTCCACCTGGGACGAAATTCCTGACAACGTCAAGGATCCGGAAGGTTACTGGTACGGCGACTATTACGGCGTGATGTCCTTCTTCGTGAACAAGGACCTCGTCAACAACGCACCGAAGGACTGGGCCGACCTGCTGAAGCCGGAATATTCCGGTCAGGTGGCGCTCGCCGGCGATCCGCGCGCTTCCAACCAGGCCATCCTCGGCGTTCTCGCCGCCGGTCTTGCCACCGGTGCGAAGTCCGGCAAGGAAGCCGGTGAAGCCGGCCTGAAATATTTTGCCGATCTCAACAAGGCTGGCAACTTCCTGCCGGTCATCGGCAAGGCTGGCACGCTGGCGCAGGGCGCGACCCCGATCATCGTCGCCTGGGACTATAACGCCCTTTCCTGGAAGAAGACGCTGAACGACAACCCGCCGACGGAAGTCATCGTTCCTGAGAAGGGCGTTCTGGCCGGCGTCTACGTTCAGGGCATCTCCGCTTACGCCCCGCATCCGAACGCTGCCAAGCTGTGGATGGAGCACCTGTACTCCGACGACGGTCAGCTCGGCTGGCTGAAGGGCTATTGCCACCCGATCCGCTTCAACGCCATGGTCAAGGCCGGCAAGGTTCCGCAGGAACTGATCGACAGCCTGCCGCCGGCAGCAGCCTATGAAAAGGCGATCTTCCCGACACTCGAGGAAGTCGACGCCAACAAGGCTGCCGTCACCGGTGGCTGGGACAGCGTCGTCGGCGCGAACGTGAAGTAAACTGTTGAAAATGCACCCCGGCCGATCAAAAGCCGGGGTGCTTCTTTTATGATGTAGACCTTTATATACAGACCGTTTGAAAACGGCGTTTGGGGACAAGGATGCCATCAACCAACACCGGCGGACCATCCGACGCGGGCAGGAAACTGCCGCTGCACTGGATTGGTGTCGTACCTTTTGCCGTTTTTGTTTTACTGTTTCTGATTATGCCGACGATGAAGATCGTCATCGGCGCATTCCAGCATGCCGATGGCAGCTTTACGCTGGAAAATATCGCCGGGCTTTTCACCTCCTCCATCCTTGCGGCCTACTGGATTTCGATCAAGATCAGCCTCGCCTCGGCAGCTCTCGGCTGCCTGATCGGCTTTGCCGTCGCCGCCGCCGTGGTGCTGGGCGGATTGCCGCAGCGCATTCGCGGGCCGCTTCTGACCTTTTCGGGCGTCGCCTCGCAATTCGCCGGCGTGCCGCTCGCCTTCGCCTTTATCGCGACGCTCGGCCCGGTCGGCCTTCTCACCGTCTTCCTGAAGACACAGATCGGCATTGATCTGAGGTTGCTCGGTTTCAACATCCTGTCCTTCTGGGGCCTGACCGTCACCTATCTGTTCTTCCAGATACCGCTGATGATTCTCATCATCACGCCTGCGCTGGACGGGCTGAAGCGCGAATGGCGCGAAGCGGCGGAAATCCTTGGCGCGACCGGCCTGCAATATTGGCGCATGGTGGCCTTCCCCATCCTGTTGCCGTCGCTGCTTGGCACCATGTCGCTGCTCTTCGCCAACGCCTTCGGCGCGGTGGCCACCGCAATCGCGCTCACCGGCTCCTCGCTCAACATCGTGCCGATCCTGCTTTTCGCGCAGATTCGCGGCGACGTTCTCGGTAATCCGCATCTCGGTTACGCCCTTGCCTTCGGCATGATCGTCGTCACCGGCATTGCCAATGCACTTTACATCTGGCTGCGCGCCCGCAGTGAAAGGTGGCTGAAATGAAGCGTTTCTTCGCCTGGGGCGCGCTGATCTTCGGCCTGCTCTATTTCGCCCTGCCGCTGATCGGCATGACCAACTTCTCGCTGAAAATGCGGCGCGGCGAATATTCCTTCGACGCCTATGGCAAGGTGCTCACCGACCCGCGTTTTCAGGAAACCTTCAGCTATTCGGTGGTGATGGCGCTGTTCACCATCGTCTTCGGGGTTCTGCTGGTGGTGCCGACCGCCTATTGGGTGCGCCTGAAACTGCCGGGCCTGCGCCCCTATATCGAATTCATCACGCTTTTGCCGCTGGTCATCCCGGCTATCGTCATCGTCTTCGGCTATATCCGGCTCTATAACACCTCGAGCTGGCTGCCGCTGACCGGCACGAGCTTCGGCACCAACCTGCTTTTGATGTTCGGTTATGCCACACTGGCCTTGCCCTATATGTACCGCGCCGTCGATACCGGCCTCCGAACCATCGATGTGGCAACACTGACAGAAGCGGCGCAGAGCCTCGGCGCGGGCTGGACGACCATCCTCTCGCGCATCATCCTGCCGAATGTTCTGGTCGCCGTGCTGTCAGGTGCGTTCTTGACCTTCGCCATCGTCATCGGTGAATTCACCATGGCGGCCCTTTTGAACCGCCCGGCCTTCGGCCCCTACATGCAGCTGCTCGGTGCCAACCGCGCCTATGAACCGGCCGCACTTGCCGTGATTTCCTTCGGCATCACCTGGGGTTGCCTGGGTCTGATCCAACTCGTTTCACGCTACCAGAAGGGCGCGCCTCCCAAGGCCTGAGGACAATATTTCATGAGCTTTTTGACACTTAGCAACATCAAGAAATCCTTCGGCTCCGTGCAGGTCGTGCATGATTTCAACATGGCCATCGAAAAGGGCGAGTTCGTCTCCTTCCTCGGGCCATCGGGCTGCGGCAAGACCACCGTCCTGCGCATGATCGCCGGCTTCGAGACCCCGAGCGGCGGATCCATCGTCATCAATGGCAAGGACCAGACGGCGCTCAGGCCGAACCAGCGCAATATCGGCATGGTGTTCCAGGCCTATGCGCTGTTCCCCAACATGAATGTCTATGAAAACGTCGCCTTCGGGCTCAAAGTCGCCGGCAAGCCGAAAGCCGAAATCGACGCCCGCGTGAAGGAAATGCTCCAGCTCATCCATCTGGAACATCTGGCGGACCGTTACCCCTACCAGATGTCGGGCGGCCAGCAGCAGCGCGTGGCGCTCGCCCGCGCGCTCGCACCGAAGCCGGAAGTGCTTCTGCTGGACGAGCCGCTCTCCGCGCTCGACGCCAAAATCCGCGTGTCGCTGCGCGAGGAAATCCGCCAGATCCAGCAGAAACTCGGCATCACCACCATTTTCGTGACCCACGATCAGGAAGAGGCCCTGTCGATTTCCGACCGCATCGTCGTCATGAATGGCGGTCGCGCCGACCAGATCGGCTCCCCCTTCGATATCTACAACAAGCCCGCGACCCGCTTCGTCGCCTCCTTCGTCGGCACGCTGAACCTCATCGACGCCACCGTGGTCGATTCCTCATCCAATACCATCCGTGTCGGAGAGCAGCAGATCACCCTGCACAAGCCGGTCGATGCGGCGAATGGCGAAAAAATCACCCTTGCCCTGCGACCGGAAGCGGGCTCGCTCGGCAGCGATGCGAAAGGCGATGTCGCCATTTCCGGCCTCGTCACCTCCAGCCAGTTCCTCGGCTCCGTCATCCGCACCCGTCTCGATCTCGGCGGCTCGACCCTGTCTTTCGACATGTTCAACGATCCCGGCACAGCACCGCCCGCCGTCGGTGAGCAGGTGACGCTGAAATTCGCAGCCGGCGACCTGATGGTCATCAAGGACTGAAGCGCTTTTCCAGACGCAAAACCGCTTCGCCCATTTGCGGGACATGGTAGAGCAGGTATGACTTCGAACCTGCATACCAACCATGTGAGGCCATGATGCGCGCGCTTTTTTACGAACTGTTCGGCGAAACCCCGGTTGTTGCGTCCCTGCCAGATCCGGAACCAACCGATGGCGGCGTGGTCATCGAGGTCAAGGCGACAGGTCTCTGCCGCAGCGACTGGCACGGCTGGATGGGGCATGACCCGGATATTCGCCTGCCGCATGTTCCCGGCCATGAATTCGCAGGCGTGATCGCCGCTGTCGGCAAAAACGTCACCCGCTTCAAGACCGGCGACCGCGTCACCGTGCCCTTCGTTTCCGGCTGCGGCCATTGCCATGAATGCCGCTCCGGCAACCAGCAGGTCTGCGAGGCGCAGTTCCAGCCCGGCTTCACCCATTGGGGTTCCTTCGCCGAATATGTCGCCATCGACTATGCCGATCAGAACCTCGTGCATCTGCCTGAGACGATGAGCTACGCCACCGCCGCCGGCCTCGGCTGCCGTTTCGCCACCTCCTTCCGGGCCGTAACCGATCAGGGACGGTTGAAGGGCGGCGAATGGCTGGCGGTGCATGGCTGCGGTGGCGTCGGCCTCTCCGCCATCATGATCGGCGCTGGCCTCGGCGCGCAGGTCGTCGCCATCGACATTGCCGAAGACAAACTCGAACTTGCGCGGCAACTCGGAGCAACCGCCACCATCAACAGCCGCGCGGTTGCCGATGTTGCCGAGGCGGTTCGCGAGGTGACGGGTGGCGGCGCGCATGTCTCTGTCGATGCGCTCGGCCACCCGCAGACCTGCTGCAACTCCATCAGCAACCTGCGTCGGCGCGGCCGCCATGTGCAGGTCGGGCTGATGCTGGCCGATCACGCCATGCCCGCCATTCCCATGGCGCGGGTGATCGCGCATGAACTGGAGATTTACGGCAGCCACGGCATGCAGGCGTGGCGTTACGAGGACATGCTGGCGATGATCGAAAGCGGCAGGCTCGCGCCGGAAAAGCTGATCGGCCGCCACATCACGCTTTCCGAGGCAGCAACCGCCCTGCCCGCCATGGACAGCTTTAAGGAAAGCGGCATCAGCATCATCGACCGGTTCGAGTAATGCAGGCTCCTGAGACCGTCTGAGGTTTAGGGATTTCGCACCGCTCAGGCGCTCCTGCGTCCGAATGTCCGGACCGCAGTGGTTCCTCGGGCAGACGCATGGGGCGGCGATGCTGCCGGGATACGCGCCGCGTGATCCGTCTGGCTATCGCTCCATTGGCGGTTTACCAGCTGTTTCTTGCGGACCTCCAGCGGGTCGGGGATGTCCTCCTCCTGCCGCTTACTTCCCGCAACTGCGGATATCGTCGCCAGTCGAGAAATCCATCGCACTAGCTGCATGCCCTTGTGAACAAGCACAAAGATACCAGCAATTGCGACCGCTATAATAATCACGAGGTTCCAGGGCGCGTCGCTGCCCCTCGCCGCCCGCTCCATGCGGTCTTTTGTCGTCGGATCAAAACCAAGCGTCACCTTCAGCCTGGCGATATCCGCATCGCTGAGCCTGCTGTACCGCTCGCCACGATACAGCACATAACCGCTCCTATCCCCGCTGTTGAGATAACCAATGTCGAATGCTTCCCCGTCGCGAAGAAAAGGCTCGTTATCCGGCAGATCATAAACGAGATCGATTGTCTCGCCGCCGCCGAATCCGGGGATGGCAAAAAACCGGGACTTCCGCGCCTCAGCTTCGCTCACGAATATCGCGGAAAATAGAAACCCGACCGAAAAAAGCGCAATATGCTTCATTCACTCTCTCCAACAACAACGAGAATGACGACAACTGGCATTACTGAATTAATTTGAAGTTTATACTTAGGATAACATCTTAAATTTAAGATAAATATTGCATATATCTAATATTTATCGATTTATTACAAGAATGAACTGTGCTAATTTATAATAAAATGAACTTCGAACGATGCGGCATGACGTATCTCCGCCGACGCTGCAAACCATTGGCGCGAACAGCGCCCCACGTTAAGCCGCAATCACACGCAATTGCTTTGAGCATAGTGCCGCGATGATGCGACAGAGCGCAACGTCGGCGAACATGACGGATTAGATGCAAGGAACGCGACATGCTGTTTCTCGATAGCGTAACCATGAAGGAAACCCCGGATGGAGAGAATGGATATCCCTTCTCCGTTCCGGCGCTGCGCCATCTGGAACGCCTCGAATTCAAGACGCCGATCACCTTTTTTGCCGGCAACAACGGCTCCGGCAAATCGACGCTGCTGGAGGGGCTGGCGGCGGGAATGACGGCCTATGCCATCGGCAATCACGGCCAGGTTGCCGGCGATCTTTACCTTCAGCATGCCGAGACCGTGGCGAAGTCCTTCTATTTCGCCCGCAAGAAATATCCGAAAATCCGCATGTTCATGCGCGCGGAAGACGTGCTTGGTTATATTCGCCGGCAGAACGAGGATGCGCTGGACGCTTTTCGCTGGGAGCGGGAAAAGGCGCTCAAGAAGGGTGAAGACTTTCCGGAAGAAACCCCGGATACGTTTCGCAGGATCGTCAGGAACAATGTCATCGACCGGCGTTCGCATGGCGAAGGATTTCTCGATATCATGCAACAGCGGCTGCATGGCGCCGGCCTCTATTTTCTCGACGAACCGGAAAGCCCGCTTTCGCCGCAAAAGCAGCTCGAGCTGGCAGCCCTTATCCGTGACGCCGCCGATAGCGGCGGGCAATTGATTATCGCCACCCATTCGCCGGTGCTTTTGGCCATTCCCGAGGCGACCATCTATCATTTCGACGCGGACGGCATCACCGAGCGCCTCTATGACGAGCTGGAAAACATCAGTTTCCTGCGCCGCTTTCTTGATCGTCCCTCGAAATACCTGAGCGATTGAACGTCGATTAGGCTTGAAATCGCGCCGCGCTTGCCGCATGCCCATAAGTAATACGTAATTTAGAAAAGAAGCAGCCTCATGTCTCCCCCCACCACACCGGCGGCAGCCCGGCCCCTCAACGGTCAGGATTACAGAACTCTTGGCCTTTCGGCCCTCGGCGGCGCGCTGGAATTTTACGATTTCATCATTTTCGTATTTTTCGCCACCGTCATCGGCCATCTGTTCTTCCCGCCGGAAATGCCGGACTGGCTGGTGATGATCCAGACCTTCGGCATCTTCGCCGCCGGTTATCTGGTGCGGCCGCTGGGCGGCATCGTGCTGGCGCATTATGGCGACCGTTACGGCCGCAAACGGGTTTTCGCCTTCTCCATCCTGCTGATGGCGCTTTCCACGCTGGGCATGGCGCTGATGCCGACCTATGCCACCATCGGCGTCGCTGCCCCCATCCTGCTCATCGTCCTGCGCATGCTGCAGGGCGCGGCCATCGGTGGTGAAGTGCCGGGCGCATGGACCTTCGTTGCCGAACATGTGCCCTTCCGCCGCGTCGGGCTCGCCTGCGGGTTCCTCACATCGGGCCTTTCCTTCGGCATCATGCTGGGATCGCTGATCGCTTTCGCCATCAACTCGCTCTTCACACCAGAAGACGTGGCCGGTTACGCCTGGCGCATTCCCTTCCTGCTCGGCGGCATTTTCGGCCTCATCGCTGTCTATCTGCGCCGCTGGCTGGAAGAAACACCGATCTTCACCGAGATGAAGAAGTCGAAATCGCTGACGGACAAGCTGCCGCTCGGGCTGGTGCTGAAACACCATATGCGCGGCGTGGTCATTTCCGCCCTGCTGACCTGGGTTCTCTCGGCCGCCATTGTCGTCACGACGCTGATGACGGCCACCTTCCTGCAGAAGCTTTACGGTTATACCCCGACACAGGCGCTGGCCGGCACCAGCTTCGGCACGCTGTTCCTGATCTTCGGCGTCATCATCGCCGGTGCGCTGATCGACCGCGTCGGCTCCGGCATCTTCTTCATGGGGGCAAGCATCTTCTTCGGCATCGCCACCTTCACCTTCTACAGCTATGCGGGCGCATCGCTCGAAACCATGTTCGTGCTTTACGGCGTCATGGGCTTGTCGGTCGGCATGGCGGGTGCGGTGCCCTATGTCATGGTCCGCGCCTTCCCGGCCTCGGTGCGCTTCTCCGGCCTCTCCTTCGCCTATAACGTCTCCTATGCCGTCTTCGGCGGGCTGACGCCGATTGGCGTGACGACCGCACTTGCCATCAACCCCATGGCCCATGCCTGGTATCTGGTCTTCATCGCCGTCCTCGCCTTCGCGATCGGCCTCTATCTCTATCTGCGCGGCAGCGAGGTGGAGAGCCATGTCGGCATCGAGGAACTGGCGGCGTTGCGGTCTTAAACACCGACTAAATGCAAAAAGCGCGGGCAAAACCCGCGCTTTTTTATTGAATGGCAGCACACCGAACATCAGGCAGCGCTGTCGATTTCCTCCGCGCCGTTCGTCGGCACATAGTTGAGGACAGGCCCTAGCCAGCGCTCCACCTCTTCCACCGGCATGTCCTTGCGGCGCGCATAATCGAGAACCTGATCGCGCTCCACCTTGGCGACACCGAAATAATAGCTCTCGGGATGGCCGATATAGATGCCGGAGACGGAGGAGCCCGGCCACATGGCATAGCTTTCCGTCAGCTCCACACCCGCCGCATTGGTGGCGTCGAGCAGGGCGAACAGCGTCTTCTTTTCGGTATGATCGGGCTGGGCGGGATAGCCGGGGGCCGGGCGAATACCGGCATAGGCCTCGCCAATCAACTCCTCGCCGGCAAAAGCCTCGTCCGGTGCATAACCCCAGAACTCCTTGCGCACCCGCTCATGCATGCGCTCGGCGAAGGCTTCCGCGAAACGGTCGGCCAGCGCCTTGACGAGGATTGACGAATAATCGTCATTCGCCCGCTCGAAGCGCTCGGCAATCGCCACTTCCTCGATACCCGCCGTCACCACGAAACCGCCGACATAATCGGCAACGCCGCTATCGACAGGCGCGACGAAATCCGACAGCGCCACATTGGGGCGACCGTCGCGCTTGGAAAGCTGCTGGCGCAGCGTGAAGAAAGTCGCCAGCTCTTCGCCGCGGCTTTCATCCGTGAACAGCCGGATATCGTCACCCACGGCGTTGGCCGGCCAGAAGCCGATCACCGCCCGCGGCCGGAACCAGTTTTCCTCGATGATCTTCTTCAGCATCGCCTGCGCATCGCTGTAAAGCTGCCGCGCCGCCTCGCCCTGCTTTTCGTCATCGAGAATGGCCGGGAAACGACCCTTCAATTCCCAGGTCTGGAAGAACGGCGTCCAGTCGATGTAACGGGAAAGCTCTTCAAGATCGTAAGTCTCGAACACCCTGGTGCCGAAGAATTGCGGCTTGACGGCGCTATAGCTCGACCAGTCGATCTTATGCGCATTCTCGCGGGCGCGGGAAAGCGGCAGGCGCTGCTTTTCGCGCTCATTGCGGGCATGCGCCTCCGCCACCTTGGCATATTCGCTGCGAATGCCATCGATATAAGCGGGCTTCTGCTCGGCAGAGAGAAGCGCCGACACGACGCCTACCGCACGCGAAGCGTCGGTCACATAAATCGCCTGCCCCGCCTCGTAACGCGGATGGATTTTCACCGCCGTATGCACACGGCTCGTCGTCGCGCCGCCGATCAACAGCGGAATGTCGAAACCCTGCCGCTCCATTTCGGCCGCCACATGCACCATCTCGTCCAGCGACGGGGTGATGAGGCCGGAAAGGCCGATCACATCCACCTTTTCGGCAATCGCCGTTTCGAGGATTTTCGTCGTCGGCACCATGACGCCGAGATCGATGATCTCGTAATTGTTGCAGGCGAGAACGACACCGACAATGTTCTTGCCGATATCGTGCACATCGCCCTTCACGGTGGCCATCAGCACCTTGCCGGCGGCACTGCGCTCTGCCCCGCCATTCAGGCGCTTTTCCTCTTCCATGTAAGGAAGCAGCACGGCAACCGCCTGCTTCATCACGCGGGCGGATTTCACCACCTGCGGCAGGAACATCTTGCCGGAACCGAACAAGTCGCCGACCACATTCATGCCCGCCATCAGCGGCCCTTCGATGACGTGCAGCGGACGGGCAGCCTGCTGGCGCGCCTCTTCCGTATCGGCCTCGATATAATCGGTAATGCCGTTGACCAGCGCATGTTCCAACCGCTTCTCGACGGGCAGTTCGCGCCAGGAAAGATCCTGAACCTTGGTATCTTTGGCGCCCGTGCCACGGAAGCGCTCCGCGACCTCCAGCAAACGCTCGGTCGCGTCGTCGCGGCGGTTCAGCACCACGTCCTCGCAGGCCTCACGCAGTTCCGGATCGATATTGTCGTAAACCGCAAGCTGCCCGGCATTGACGATGCCCATATCCATACCGACCTGAATGGCATGGTAGAGGAACACGGCATGCATCGCCTCACGCACCGGCTCATTGCCGCGGAAGGAGAAGGACAGGTTGGAAACGCCGCCGGAAATATGCGTCAGCGGCATGGTTTCGCGGATGGTCTTAGTGGCTTCGATGAAATCCACACCGTAATTATTGTGTTCCTCGATACCCGTCGCAACGGCAAAGACGTTGGGGTCGAAGATGATGTCTTCCGGCGACAGGCCCGCCTTCTCGGTCAAGAGCTTGTAGGCGCGCGAGCAGATCTCGACCTTGCGCTCGTAAGTATCGGCCTGCCCGACCTCGTCAAAGGCCATGACCACGACCGCCGCACCGTAATTATGGACGAGCCGCGCCTGCTGGAGAAACTTCTCCTCGCCTTCCTTCAGTGAAATCGAATTGACGATCGATTTGCCCTGAACGCATTTCAGGCCGGCCTCGATGATCTCGAACTTGGATGAGTCGATCATGACAGGCACGCGGGCAATATCCGGCTCGGCGGCGATGAGGTTCAGGAACTCCACCATCGCCTTTTCGGAATCGATGAGACCCTCATCCATGTTGATGTCGATGATCTGCGCGCCGTTTTCCACCTGGTCGCGGGCGACAGCCAGCGCCGCCGTATAATCACCGGCGGTAATGAGCTTGCGGAAGCGAGCCGAGCCGGTGACGTTGGTGCGTTCGCCGACATTGACGAAGGGAATGTCCTTGGTCAGCACGAAAGGCTCGAGGCCCGAAAGCGACATGAAAGGCTTGTGCTCGGGAATTTCGCGCGGCTTGTAACCTTTGACAGCCTCCGCAATCGCCCGGATGTGCTCCGGCGTGGAACCGCAGCAGCCGCCGACGATGTTGACGAGACCGTCGCGAACGAAGCCCTGAACCTGACGCGCCATCATCTCCGGCGTTTCGTCATATTGCCCGAATTCATTCGGCAGGCCGGCATTCGGATAGGCGCAGACGAAGGTATCGGCCACGTCAGACAGTTCCTGAAGATGCGGACGCATGGCGTCGGCACCCAGCGCGCAGTTCAGGCCGATGGTGAAGGGATTGGCGTGGCGCACCGAGTTCCAGAAGGCCGAAGGCGTCTGGCCGGAAAGCGTGCGGCCGGAAAGGTCGGTAATCGTGCCGGAGATCATCACCGGCAGGCGGATGCCCTTAACCTCGAAACGCTCCTCGCAGGCGAAGATCGCCGCCTTGGCGTTCAGCGTATCGAAGATCGTCTCGATCAGGATGATATCGGCCCCACCGTCGATCAGGCCGTCGATCTGCTCGCCATAGGCGATACGCAGGTCGTCGAAGCTGACGGCGCGATAACCGGGGTTGTTGACGTCAGGCGAAATCGAGGCCGTCCGATTGGTCGGGCCGATGGCGCCCGCCACGAAACGGCGGCGGCCATCTTCCCGCTCGGCGCGCTGGGCAGCGCGGCGGACAATCGCTGCGCCCTCGCGGTTGAGGTCGTAGACGGCGTTTTCCATCTCGTAATCGGCCTGTGCGATGCGCGTCGACGAAAACGTGTTGGTTTCGAGAATATCCGCACCCGCCATGGCGTAGCGGTAATGGATATCCTCGATAGCGTCCGGCTGGGTCAGGATCAGAAGGTCGTTATTGCCCTTCTGGTGACAGGCACAGCCGATAAAACGATCGCCACGAAAATGGTCTTCGTCAAAACCCAGCCCCTGGATCTGCGTGCCCATGGCGCCATCGAGAATGAGGATGCGTTCGCTGGCGGCAAAGCGCAACGCCTTGAAAATTTCCGCGCCGTCACGCTTTGCCCCTTCAGGGCCGAACAGATCGTCAAACACGGGCACACTCCTCATTTCGATTTGCAAGATCGCAAGCCGTCAAGTCACATAAAGATATGTTTATGTCAATATATCTTCAAGGGACAGGCATGGCTTTGCGCAGTTGCAGCACGTTACGAAATATCGCTGACAGATGACAGGTTTATACGGCAAGGATATAAGCCGAAGCAGCAAACCGCATGGAGGACGAGAATGCCCGAGGACGATCACAACAGCCGCAACTGGAACACCCTGCCCTGGCATCGCCAATGGCTGGTAAAACAGGCCGAGGGACTTTTCGATTTCTTCCAGTATCGTGCCGTCAATACCGCCGGCGGCTTCTTCGATCTCGATGCCAAAGGCGCGCCGTTGCAGCCAAACGACCCCGTGCGCGGCATTCACGCATCCGCCCGCATGGTCCATTGCTTCTCCATCGGCCACCTGCTCGGGCGTCCGGGCTGCGGCGATATCGTCGACCACGGCGTGACCTATCTCTGGAACAGGCACCGCGATGGCGAGCATGGCGGTTATTTCTGGCAGGTGAACGATGCCGGCCCAGTGGACGCCACCAAGCAGGGTTACGGCCATGCCTTTGTGCTTCTGGCCGCCTCTTCCGCCAAGACCGTCGGCCACCCGCTGGCCGACAAGATGCTGGCCGATATTACCGAGGTTCTGGAAACCCGCTTCTGGGAAGAAAAACACGGCGCCATCGCCGAGGAATTCCATCGCGACTGGTCGCCTATCGAGAATTATCGCGGCCAGAACTCCAACATGCACCTGACCGAGGCGCTAATGGCGGCCTATGAGGTCACCGGCGACAATAGTTACCTCAGCAAGGCGGAGCGCATCGCCGACCTCGTCATTCGCCGCCGCGCCGGCGAGCTGGACTTCCGCGTGCCGGAGCATTTCGACGAGAACTGGACGCTCGATAAAGAGTATCGCGGCAACGAAATGTTCCGCCCTTCCGGCTCCACCCCCGGCCACTGGCTGGAATGGGCGCGCCTCATCCTGCAATTATGGGTGCTGGGCGAGCGCCGCCATGACTGGATGCCGGTGGCCGCAAAATCGCTCTTCGTGCAATCCATGGCGCTCGGCTGGGACCGGGAAAAGGGCGGCTTCTTTTATACGCTCGACTGGAACGACAATCCCGACAAGCGGGCAAAGCTCTGGTGGCCCATGTCCGAGGCGGCGGGCGCTGCCCACTTCCTCAACGAGAACCTGCCGGCGGACAACTTCTATGAAGACAGCTATCGCCGCATCTGGAGCACCATCGCCAACAATTTCATCGACCATGAGAATGGCGGCTGGCACGAGGAATTGACGGAAGATCTGGTTCCCGCCCACACGCTGTTCCCCGGCAAGGGCGATATCTACCACGCGCTGCAGGCGTGCCTCATCCCGCTTTTCCCGGCGACGGGAAGCCTGACGAAGGTGATCAGGGAAAGCGGCGGGGACTATTGAGGCGCGTTGCGGCCAATAGCCCCTCTGCCGTCATGCTCGGGCTTGTCCCGAGCATCTGCAACCTATCCGCTGAACGCAACGTGGTTGGATCCTCGGCACAGGGCCGAGGATGACGCCGCGTATAAAGCAATCCTCAAAACCCGATGGTTTCCTCGAAATCGTCCCAAGACTGGTACATTTCATAACGCCCGATACCCGGGATCGGCACATGCCCGTAATAGGGCGAAAGCTGAAACTCTGCGGCCGCCTCGCTCTTGCCGGCCACAGCCGCCACATAGATGGCGGAGGCGAGCCCGGTGCGGTTGGCGCCATGTTCGCAATGGATGAGGATCGGTTTTTCCGCATTGCGCAGCACGGCCGCCAGCGTTTCCGAATCTTCCACCGAGACCTTTTCGCTTGAACTCAGCGGATAATCGACAAGCCGGATACCGTTGTTCTTGGCCGCAAGACTTTCGGCATCGTACCAGCCTTCGCGCTTTTCATCGCGCAGGTTGATGATCGTCTTGATGCCATAAGCCTTGGCGTAGGCCGCGATGTCCTTGCCGCTCGGCTGGGCCGAACGATAAAGCTCTCCGGGAATGACTTCGTGAAAATTTCCGGTGAGCTGGCCGATGCCCATATGCGCACCCGCCAGAACCGGCAGGGCGACAAGGCCGATGGCGGTTATTTTCAGAAACTTTAGAACAATACGCAAAACATCAACCCGCGACATTCATCGAATGGAGGGGGAGATGGCATCGCAAATGGACGAAAACAAGTCAGCGACTGCCCCAGCCGGTTCCCGTGCGGACGATAGGAATTCACCCATCCGCCCGAAAGCGCTGTGATGCAGGGATTTTCCGGCCGCCGCTCACCGGCACGAAAATTTTCAAAATGCCGTGATAACCGGCAGCCGCACGAACCGCTCAGTCGAATTCCGCAGAAATGACGGTGACGCGCCATTCCAGCCGTTGCGGCTCCACCCTTTCATTGTTGCGCATCCGGAACGCCCGGCAGGCCGAGAAAGTCTCCCCGGCCTCGATCCGTCTTTCGCTCACCTGATAGGGATCGAAGGAAACGGAGGCACGGAAGGCCGGTTCGAACCCTTCGAGCGTATAGGTCAGCCGCTGTACGGCGACATTATTGTCGTTGCGGAAGCTGACGCGGATCGGCAATGCCGCATCCGGGCAGGCCGCATCGAATCCGGCGCTGGCGACAATATGGTCGAGCCGCTGGTTGCCGCGCCACCAGTCATAAATCACAAAGGCGGCGGTGGCCGTCCAGATCAGCAACAGGCAGATGACGACGGATTTGAGATGCCGCGGAAATGCAATGAGGGTGAGAAGAAGAACGGCGCTGAGAACGGCTCCGACAATCACGTCGCCCCTCCTCCGCTAAAATAAAGCCTCATGCGATCTCATCCTCCCATGCCCTTTCCGCCCGCAACGCCCTCCTCGCCGGGAGGTCGCAACGGTGTAGTCTCAACCGCAGCTTATGCCGCCGGCGATGCGGCGAAAAGCATCGGCACCGCCATAGTCTACCACAACTCTATGGTCGCGCCCTGCGCTGTCAAGACAACCAAGCGTGACGTCGGCCAGCCGCCCTGCCGGACTTTTGACGAAATGGCGAAGGGAACCAAACACGGCCAAAGACGTTCGCCGCATCAGAACAGCATGGCGGGGCGATAAAAAGCCGCGATCCGGGGCAAGACGGCCAGCAAAGCCGGGAGGACACGAGCGCCTCTTGGAACCGCCGAACCCCGACCCATATTAAAAGCAGCTAATCTATGCTATGGATGTCAGTCAGCTCAGGGAGAAAAACGATGAAAACGCTGATCGTAACGTCACTCCTGGCCCTGTCGGCCAGCACCGCAATGGCCGCGGATGCCGTCTACGAAACGCCCGCACCTCCGGTCGCGCAGGAAACCCTGCCAGTCTTTACCTGGTCTGGCCCCTATCTTGGTATTCAAGGCGGCGCGGGCTGGGCGAATGGCGATTTTTCGGCGGGCGGCCCGGTCGCCTCGGATAATTTCGACGGCGGCATTCTGGGCGCCTTCGTGGGTTACAATTACCAGTTCGACAATAATCTGGTCCTCGGCATCGAAGGCGATGTCGATTATAACTGGAACGACAATGACTATGCGGGCACCGAAATCGGCACCGACTGGCAGGGCTCCGTTCGCGGCCGTGTCGGTTATGCCTTCGACCATGCCCTGCTCTATGCCACCGCCGGCTGGACCGCGACACGCGGCTTTATCGAAACGCCCGGCGCCGGCAAGGACAGCACCACCTTCAACGGCTACACCGTTGGCGCGGGTCTGGACTATGCCTTCACCGACAATGTGTTCGGCAGGCTGGAATATCGCTACAACGATTATAGCGACAAGGACATCTTCGGCATCAACACCGATGTCGACCAGCACACTGTGAAGGTCGGTCTCGGCGTGAAGTTCTGATCGCGACCAATCGATTTCGACAAAAAGCCCGGCCACCCGCCGGGCTTTTCCGTTACTGAAAGGCTGAACCGGCTCAAATTCTTACATTCTGAATTCAGAAAAATATGAACTGTGCAGAAATGGAATATTCACAGGCCGTTCACCCGTCCCGTGCCATGATCCGGGCATAATGAGCCTCTATCTCCCGAAGCAGGCTTATGGAGTAGCCCCGATGAAAAAGATAATTCTTTCCACTATTGCCGCGCTGGTCGCCACCGGCAGCATTTTTGCATCCTATGGCACCGCTGCCGCGCAGGACTATCCCTATCGCCCGCGCTATGACCGTGGCTACGACCGCGGCGGCCCACCCCCGCCGCCCTATCGCGAACACCGCCGCCACAATGACGGCGCAGCGATTGCCGGCGGCCTCGCCGCAGGCGTCATCGGCGGCCTGATCGGCGGCGCCATCGCCAACAGCAACAACGGCCCGCGCTACTACGAACCGCCACCGCCGCCCCGCCCCCGCTGCTGGTTCGAAGACCGCCGCGTTCCCAATTCCTATGACGGCGGCTGGCATACGGAAAGTATGCGGGTCTGCAACTGACATTAAAGCTTTCTCGATCCGGCTTGCCCCATCGGCACGCCGGATCGGCGCCGATGCATTCATTCCGCAGCCGGACTTTGCCATCGGCATAGCAGAGATCACGCCAGACGTGACAGAAGCGCGCTCGCGAAGAGTCGCAAAACATCCCAAGCAATTGATCTTGAAAGAAAATGGTGGGCCCGGAGGGACTCGAACCCCCAACCAAGCGGTTATGAGCCGCCGGCTCTAACCATTGAGCTACAGGCCCTTTTCGGAAAAACCCGTCCGAAACACCGGTTTCGCAATGGCTCGAATCCGGTGGGTCACGCTCTAACGTAATTTTTTGAGCCCGACAAGCCAATGATGCTTTCGCAAAGCAGTGCCGCCGTATTAGCTACACAATCTAAGGCAATACCCTTCAAAGGGACTCAATCAACGAGGAAACACCATGAAGACAAAAACGGCCCGCCTTTTCGCACTCACCGCAATGACCGCAGCAGCCATGATGCCGCTCGCCGCCCAGGTGTCTGCGCAGGAGGCTACTCCTCGCGAAGCCACCATCAGTGTTTCCGGTGAAGGCCAGTCGGCCATTGCCCCCGATATGGCGATCCTGTCCTTCAGCGTCGTCAAGCAGGCGGAGACCGCGGCTGCGGCGCTGACCGAAAACTCCAAGGCGCTTGCCGATGTTCTGAAGGCGCTAAAAGAGGCCGCCATAGAAGACCGCGACTTGCAGACCAGCAATTTCTCGGTGCAGCCGCTCTATAAGCACTATGAACCCAAGGATGGCGTCTATGTCGCGCCCGAGATCACCGGTTATCAGGTGTCCAACGGCCTGACCGTGCGGGTGCGCGACCTGAAAAAGCTCGGCACGATCCTCGATACCTCCGTCAAGCTCGGCATCAACCAGGGCGGCGACATCACCTTCACCAATGACAAGCCCGAAGCGACGGTGACCGAGGCCCGCAAGCTGGCCGTTGCCGATGCGCTGGCCAAGGCGAAGACGCTGACGGAAGCGGCAGGCGTAAAGCTTGGCCGGGTCATTCAGATCAGCGAAAACTCGCAGCGCCCGATGCCAATGCCGGCGGGCATGATGCGCGCTTCGATGGCGAAGGAAGCCGACAGCGTTCCGATCGCTTCTGGCGAGAACAGCTATAGCGTGGTTGTCAACGTCACCTTCGCTCTCGAGCAATAAGATCGGCGGCGGGCGGCGCCTCGGCGCCGCTCGTGTGCCGTCTTGCGTTCAGCCACTCACATAAACCGAAATAAAATGCCCCTCGCCTGCCTTTCCGGACAAGCGAGGGGCATTTTTGATCCATCTGCCGTACGGGGATATCGGCAGATCGATAAGGTCGCTGCTGTTAGCGGCGGATGACGGGGCAGCCGCGCTCATTGGCGAAGACGACGCGGTCACGGCCGCGACGGTCGAAGCCTGCAACCACGACACGGCGCGGCGATACATCGACGACACGGGCGCGGCGAAGGCCCATGCGGCTCGCTTTTTCTTCCGCAAGCCACGGCGAGCAGCCACGGCCCGGGCGATCCGGACGACCCCAGCCGGGACGATGGCCATAGCCATCCTGAACCTGAACTCTGAACTGAACATCCGAGCCTGCGGAAGCCGCTGGCGCAGTAAAAGAAATTCCACCGAGGGCGATGAGGGCAGCCAGGCCGGCTTTTGCGAAGGTGCTGAACATGAACTCACTCCGTTTGTTGCTTTGCCGACAGGGGAACATCCCCCGGCGATTGACGAGACCCTAGACCCGCCCGCCTGAATATCAGCAGAACCGAATGTTCAGCAGGCGTTCAGGGAAGTTAACGCGGAACGCCTCGATCCGGATCCGAATATCACGGCGAGATATGCAGCACGATTTCGCGCCGATGCGGCTCATCGCGGTGTTCGAAAAGATAAAGGCCCTGCCAGGTGCCGAGCACGAGCCTGCCGTCGCTGATCGGCACGCCGATGGAAACCGTGGTGAGCGCCGATTTGATATGGGCGGGCATATCATCCGGGCCTTCGAGCGTGTGGATGATCCAGCGCATGGATGGATCGTCGGAGGGCGGCACGAGACGGGAGAAAAACACCGTGAGATCGCGTCGCACATCGGGATCGGCATTTTCCTGGATAAGCAGCGAGCAGGATGTGTGCCGGACGAAGATCGTCAGCAGGCCTTCTTCCAAGCCGGCGTGGCTGACGAATGCCTTGGCCTCGGATGTGAATTCGTAAAGACCCTGCCCCCGTGTGGCGACGATCATTTTTCTCTGCGGCACATTTTTTCCTTCAACGGGTTGGAACAAAATCGGCGCTGCCAACGTTTCAGCATGTCAAATTGTATCCGATGACGTAAGGGATACGACAAGTGCGTGACGACGGCCTATAAGAGCAGAACGGAAAACCGGCGTCACAGTTGCAAAAAACGGGGAAGGGTTGGCACTATTAGAATGAATTATTCAAGCTTACCCGTTCCTCGACGAACACAATATTCCCCGTACAAGACAGGCACAGGGTGCGAAAGACTTATTCATGGCCCCCAGTGACTATCATGTCGACCTGACCAATTGCGACCGCGAACCCATCCACATCCCAGGCTATATTCAACCGCATGGCTGCCTCATCGCCTGCGACAACGCCATGCGCATGGTGCTGCGGCATTCTGAAAACTGCCGCGAACTGCTGGGCGTCGAAGGCGATATCAATGGCAGGACCGCCGAGGAGGTGCTCGGCAAAAAACTCGTCCACGATCTTCGCAATGCGCTCACCGTCACCGGCAGAACCACGCGCCCCGCCATGCTGCCCGCCATGGAAATGAGCGATGGCCGCAGCTTCGATATTTCCCTGCACCGCTACAAATCCACCACGATCATCGAATTCGAGCCCTCCCGCAGCGAAACGCAGCCGCTGGGCACCGCGCGCAAGATGGTGGACCGCATCCGCGAGGCGGACAGTGTCGAAAGCCTGATCTCCAGAACGACGCGGCTGATAAAGGCGACGCTCGGTTACGACCGGGTGATGATCTACCGTTTCGAGGAAGACGGCGCCGGCAAGGTCGTGTCGGAAGCCAAGCAGCCGGAGCTGGAAAGCTTTCTCGGTCAATATTTCCCCGCCAGCGACATACCGCAGCAGGCCCGCGCGCTCTATCTCAAGAACACATTGCGCATCATCTCCGATGCCAGCGGCGCCCGGGTTTCCGTGCTGCCGGCGCTCGATGCATCGGGCGAACCTCTCGATATGTCCTTTGCCCATCTGCGCAGCGTCTCGCCCATCCATTGCGAATATCTTCGCAACATGGGTGTTGCGGCTTCCATGTCGATTTCGGTGATTGTCGACGGCGCGCTATGGGGCCTGATCGCCTGCCATCATTATTCCCCGCGCGTGTTGACGATGCCGGTCCGGATCGCCGCTGAAATGTTCGGAGAGTTTTTCTCCATGCATTTGCAGGTTCTGAAACAGAAGCGCAGGCTCGATACCGTCAACCATGCCCATGCCGCGCTTGACCGCTTCCTTCGGCTTGCCGCCCATCACGCCAACATCGAAGAACTGCTGATCGACAGCTTTCAGGATTTTGCCGATCTGATGCCCTGCGATGGCGTCGGCCTGTGGGTGGGAAACAACTGGCACGGCCATGGCGCAACGCCGCCGCATGACGCCATTCCAAGGCTGGCGCGCTTCGTCGCCTCGGCGTCGGAAGGCAAGGTCTGGGCGACGCATGCGCTGTCGCAGGCCATACCGGAGGCGGAAATCTATGCCGGCACGGCAGCCGGAATGCTCGCCATTCCGCTGTCGCAGGTGAAAAACGACTACCTGTTGTTTTTCCGCAAAGAGATCGTGCAAAACCTGAACTGGGCCGGCAATCCGGAAAAATCCTACGAGACCGGCCCGATGGGCGACCGCCTTACCCCGCGCAAGAGCTTTGCGATCTGGAAAGAGACGGTCCGCCTGCAGGCGCAGCCCTGGTCGGAAGCCGACCGGGAGATCGCGGAAGCGGCGAGAATTGCGCTGGTCGAGGTCGCATTCCATCACAGCGAGCTGATGGCGGGCGAAAGAGAACGCGCGGAAGTGCGCCAGCGCATGCTGAACGAGGAACTCAACCACCGCGTCAAGAATGTTCTGGCCATCATCAAATCGCTGGTCGGCAATCCCTCGCAGGAAGGCAAGACCCTGCAGGAATATGTGACCGCCCTGAAAGGCCGCATTCAGGCATTGTCCTTTGCCCATGACCAGATCATTCGCGGTGAAGGCGGCGGCGCGCTTCGCGATCTTCTGGATGCCGAACTGTCACCGCATCGCTCGCCGGAAACCGTTGTGAAACTGACCGGCGCGCAGGTGACGCTCGATTCGCGCGCTTTCTCCGTCATGGCTCTTGTTCTGCATGAGCTGGCGACGAACGCCGCCAAATACGGCGCGCTTTCGCAAAATGGCGGGCAATTGCATGTGCGCTGGACCATCGACGAGAATCGCGATTGCGAGATTGAGTGGCGCGAAATCCTGCCCACCAAACTGCCCCCGCCATCGCGCGCGGGCTTCGGCACCGCGCTCATCAGCCGCAGCATCCCATACGATCTCGGCGGACGCAGCACGATACGCTATTTGCCTGACGGACTGGAGGCGGAAATTCTCCTGCCCTCCCGTCACGTTTCCTCTGCTACGGCAGTCGCCGACACGCAAACCGAAGATGAAACCGCGCCGCAGCCCAGACGCTACAACCGGGAGGAGCCGTTGAAAGTATTACTCGTCGAAGACCAGATGCTGATCGCCATGGATGTCGAGAACATGCTGGAAGACAACGGCATCAAGGCAATCGAAACGGCGACCTCGTCGGCAATGGCCATTGAAAAGCTGAAGACCTATGTGCCGGATGTCGCCATTCTCGACATCAATCTCGGCTCCGATACATCGATCCCCGTCGCCCGGGAACTCCACCGCCGCGGCGTCCCCTTCCTCTTCGCCACCGGTTATGCGGATGGCAGCATGGTGCCGGATGAATTCGGCACCGTGCCGGTGATCAGGAAGCCCTATGATGAAGATGCGCTGATGGCGGGCATTGGGCTGCTGGTGGGGGATGCGGAGCGGGTTTAGGAGACTTATGTGAACGAGGCTTCCTGATTGGGAAAACCCGCCCTCACTGAAATCTCGTAAAGCCCCGCTTTTTCGCGTCTTCCGGGCTGACCTCATTTCCGATTTTAAACCGGAATTCCGTCACCGTGTAATTTTCCAGATCGACTTCGCACTGGAACGAGACGTCATGCCAGCCATTGCCCGTGTTAAACGCGCCGCCGGAAGCATCGATCGAATTACCGGAAATCCTGCCGCCCGTGTCCGAATAGGGGATCATGCCCCTGGCGGCAAATCCCGCACCCTGAATCTGGGCCAGGGCTTCGGTGCTGCAAAGCTGAACGACGCGGCGACGCGGTGGCAGATCGCCAAACATCTGGCGTCTCTGGGCCGGTGACAACATGGACGAAGACAGGAGGTTTTTGGCCGCCGGAAGTTTCGCGGGCTTCTTTTCCGGTACTTCCGCCGGCTTTTCTTCAGCCGGCTTGGCCTGCGGCACAGGCGGCTGATCGGGCTGCGCTTCTTCCTTCACGGGTGAAACCGCAATCTCCCCCTGTGCGGCGGAAGCCTGAAGATCGCTGTTGGCGGCAGGAGCTGCGGGCTTTTCCTCGGCCGTTTTTTCAGGCTGGCTTGCAGGCTCCTCGGAAGGCTCGGTCTTTTCCGCTTCCTCCGTCTTGCCTGGCTTGTCCTCAGGGTCCGCCTGCGTTTCCTCGGGCCTCATGGCGATGGCCGGCAACGTCGCCTGCGGCGGCGGCAAAGGTTTTGCCTCTTCTGCCGGAGGAGCGGGTGGCGGTGGGGGTTGCGGCTTTTCCTTTTTCGCCTTCTCTTCACCCGGCGGCGGGGCCTCTTCCGCCTTTTTCTCCTCGGGCGGAGACACCAGATCGACGCTGATGCTCTCCGGCTCCTGCGGCTCGGCTATCCGCTCCGGCAGCTCGAAAAAGAAAAGCGCGACGACGGCAAGATGCAGCAGCACGGAGACGGGCACAGCCCATCCTCCCCTCCGCCATTTGCTTGCCGAAATCTGTTGCATCTCATCGAACCAAATCGAACCGGAGCATCTCCAATAAAAGCGGAATGCCTGTTTTCCCACATAAGGCTTGTCGCAGAGTTCGCCAGTGCGGGAAACAAAAAACCCGGCCAGCGCTGACTGACCGGGTTCAATTTTAAAGGAAGCGGAACGCTTAGCTGTCGAGGAAGCTGCGCAGCTTTCTGGAGCGGCTCGGATGTTTCAGCTTGCGCAGCGCCTTCGCCTCGATCTGGCGGATACGTTCGCGCGTGACCGAGAACTGCTGGCCGACTTCTTCCAGCGTATGGTCCGTGTTCATGCCGATGCCGAAACGCATACGCAGAACGCGTTCTTCACGCGGCGTCAGCGAAGCCAGAACGCGGGTGGTCGTCTCGCGCAGGTTCGCCTGAATGGCGGCGTCGATCGGCAGCAGCGCGTTCTTGTCCTCGATGAAGTCGCCGAGATGCGAATCCTCTTCGTCGCCCACGGGGGTTTCGAGCGAAATCGGCTCCTTGGCGATCTTCAGAACCTTGCGCACCTTCTCAAGCGGCATGGCCAGCTTTTCGGCCAGTTCTTCCGGGGTCGGCTCGCGGCCGATCTCGTGCAGCATCTGGCGCGAGGTGCGAACGATCTTGTTGATCGTCTCGATCATGTGAACCGGAATACGGATCGTGCGGGCCTGGTCAGCGATCGAACGGGTGATCGCCTGCCTGATCCACCAGGTCGCATAGGTCGAGAACTTGTAACCGCGACGATACTCGAATTTGTCGACCGCCTTCATCAGGCCGATATTGCCTTCCTGAATGAGATCGAGGAACTGCAGGCCACGGTTGGTGTATTTTTTCGCAATCGAGATCACCAGACGCAGGTTGGCCTCGACCATCTCCTTCTTGGCGATACGCGCTTCGCGCTCGCCCTTCTGCACCATCGAAACGATGCGGCGGAATTCGGCGATGGAAATACCGGTTTCCGTGGAGAGGTTCTGGATTTCCTGACGGATTTCGCGGATCGTGTTGCTTTCTTCGCGGGCGAATTCCTTCCAGCCGCGGGCGGCCAGATTGGCAATCGACTTCATCCAGTTCGGATCGAGTTCCGCACCGTGATACTGCTCAAGGAAGCTGTCGCGCTTGACGCCATAGGATTCGGCAAGGCGCAGCAGCCGGCCTTCATTCTGCATCAGACGCTTGGAAATGTCGTAGAGCTGCTCGACAAGGCTGTCGATGCGGTTCTGGTTCAGCGACAGCGACTTGACGGCCGTGATCAGCTGATCCTTCAATTCCTTGTAACGACGCTCCTGACCGGAAGACAGGGTGCCGGTGCAGGCAAGACGCGCCTCAACCTGCTGGTCCTGAAGCTTGCGCAGCTTCTTGTAGGTGTCAGCAATGGTGTCGAGCGTTTCCATGACCTGCGGGCGCAGTTCGGCTTCCATCGCGGCAAGCGAAAGATTGGACTCGTCGTCGTCCTCTTCTTCCTCTTCCGGCGGCAGGCCATCGCCGCCAACATCCGTCACATCCTCGTCGCCGGTCGGCGCGCGCAGCTTGCGGGTCTTTTCCTTCTCCTCGGCGGCCTTGCGGTCCGCTTCGATCTTTTCCGGGCTCTGGAACTGCGGAGCCGCCTTGGCTTCCGGACCGGAATAGGTGGTTTCGAGATCGATGATCTCGCGCAGCAGCGTCGTGCCTTCGTTGAGTTCGTCGCGCCAGATGATCAGCGCCTGGAACGTCAGCGGGCTTTCGCACAGGCCGGAAATCATCGTTTCGCGGCCGGCCTCGATGCGCTTGGCGATGGCGATTTCGCCTTCGCGCGACAGAAGCTCCACGGAACCCATTTCGCGCAGATACATGCGCACCGGGTCGTCGGTACGGTCGGTCGGTTCTTTCTTCTTGGCGGTCGCAAGCGCGGTGCCGCTGGAAGGGGCAAGTTCCCCACCCTCGGAATCGTCGCTATCGGAATCGCTGTCGTCGTCGCTGCTGGCGGCTTCCTCGGCGTCCTCGTCCTCGATCACGTTGATGCCCATGTCGGACAGCATCGCCATCGTGTCCTCGATCTGCTCGGAGGTCACCTCTTCAGACGGCAGGACGGAATTCAGCTCGTCCATCGTCACATAGCCGCGCTTCTTGGCGGCCTTGATCATTTTCTTGACCGCGTCATCCGAAAGGTCGAGAAGCGGGCCGTCCGTCGCACCGTCGCGTTCGTTTTCTGCTTCTTCGTTTTCTTTGACTTTGGTTGCCATCTATCTCGTCGCTTTCCCTGACGCTAACACCTGTTCCGCCGCATCGCCGTCCGCCCCTTGAGCATCCGGCGCATTGCCGCGAATCACTGTCAGACACCTAACGGAGTGATCTTTAATTGCCGATTAACCACGGCAGCCTCAGGCAGAATGCAAAGACAGTGCACCCGGAAATGCTTGCTCATGCAATTTCTATCCGCCAAGGCTCATTCCACCTTACTTTTCCTGAAATGGTGATTCCCGCTATTTCCCGCCCCGTCAAGCCTTTGAGGGCGAGACAGCCAAGGAAATTCTTAAAAAGAGCCGCATTTTGCGGGTTATCACCAGACTATCCCCTATTTAGGACGCCTGCCGCAAAAGGCAACCCCAAACACCTTTCAATTCTGCCGACCGCCCTCAGCCATGGCCGACGGCCGGCCCCTTCACCCGGCCGGACATGACCCCGAAACCATCGATGATCGCCTCCTGATTTTCCATACGGCCGATTTCAAGCTGCACTTCGGCCAGCGCCCGCACCAGCAATGTACCGCGTTCGTCATCCGTCGCCTCGGCGATTTCCCGCTCCAGTTCCTTTTTCTGCCAGAGCAGGGATTTCGTCCTCTTATGCAGGGAAAGCGCCTGCACATAACCCTCGCGCGCATCCTCCATCGCCGCCTGCTCCGTCGCCGTCCACAGGCGGGCATTGCGAACCTGCTGATCCATGGCCTTCAAAAGCACCTCGAAACCCTGCTGCGACAGGCGCTCGATCAGCCCCGCCCGCGAAATCTCCGCCGCACTTTCCGCCGCATAGGTCAGCACCGTCGACCACAGGCGCTGCAAATCGCGGTTCTCGTAGTCAATGGCGGCGATCTCGTCATATTCCTCGAGCAACAATTCGGGATGGTTGACGATGGTGATGGCAAGAACGCTTTCCCGGAGCGAAGGCTTGGTCTGATAGCCCCTGACAAGGCCAGACTGCGCCAGCCGGTCTGAAATGCTGCTGGTTGGTGCAGCCATCGCCCCGCCCCGCCCCGGCGCATTGCGCTGGAAGCCGCGTCCCGCCGACTGCGCACCATTGCGGCGAAAATTGCCGTTCTGAGCCCCGCTTTGCTGAAAACGCGGCTGGAAAAAACCGTTCAGCCTGTCGCGCATATCCTGCTGGTAAAACCGGCGCACCGTCTCGTCGCCGATAACGGCCACGATCTGCCGCAACCGGCTTTCAAGCTGCGCACGTTTTTCCGGCGTATCGAAAATGACGCCGGAGGTCTCGCGGCTCCAGATCATCGCGGCCAGCGGCTTGGCTTCAGACAGCACCCGGTCGAAAGGCGCACGCCCCTCAAGCCGCACGAGATCGTCCGGATCCTTGCCATCGGGCAGAAGCGCGAAGCTGACGGAACGATCCGGCTTGATATGCGGCAGGGCAAGATCGGCCGCACGGTTGGCGGCGCGAATGCCGGCGCCATCGCCATCGAAGCAGAGGATCGGCTGCGGCGACATTTTCCAGAGGAGATCGAGCTGGCTTTCGGTCAGCGCCGTGCCGAGCGGGGCGACGGCATTTTCCACACCCGCCTGATGGAGCGCGATAACATCCATATAACCTTCGACGGCGATGACCGAACCGCCTGCCGCCTGCGAGGCGCGCCGGGCGCGAGCGAAATTGTAGAGAACATTGCCCTTGTGAAAGAGCTCTGTTTCGTTGGAGTTCAGATATTTCGCCACCGCATCCGCGGCCATGGCGCGGCCGCCGAAAGCGATCACCTTTTCCCGCGAAGACAGGATCGGAAACATGATGCGGTCTCGGAAGCGGTCGTAGGAGACCGGCACATTCTCATGCACCACCAGCCCGCAGGCCTCCATCTGTTCCTTCGTCACGCCCTTGCTCGCCAGATGCTCTTTCAGCGCATTGCGGCTATCGGGCGCATAACCCAGCCGGAAAGTCTCGATGGTGCGCCCGGTCAACCCGCGATCGCGCAGGTAAGCCCGCGCCCGCGCTCCGAGCGCCGTCTGCAACTGGTCCTGAAAGAACAGCGTCGCCATTTCCATGACGTCCTGAAGCGAGGTGCGCTCACGCTCGCGCTTTTCCGCCTGCGGATCGGGCTGCGGCATGGAGATGCCGGCCATATCGGCAATCTGCTGCACGGCCTCCGGAAAACTCAGGCCCTCAAGCTCGGTCAGAAAGCGGAAGTGATCGCCGGAAACGCCGCAACCGAAACAATGATACCGCCCCTTGCGGTCCTCACAATGGAAGCTCGGGCTTTTCTCGCCATGAAACGGGCAGCAGGCCCAATAATCCCCGCGCGACGTGTTGGTCTTCTTCTTGTCCCAGGACACACGTCGGCCGATCACATCGGAGATGTGCACGCGGTCGCGTATCTCATCGAGGAAAGAGTTGGAAAAGCGCATGGGTTACCTATTCGAGGCCAGTCTTTCATATAAGCGCGGAAAGAGGCCAGCACAAAACTTAAAGAACAGGAATACCCGATATTCACAGGCCACGACGGCAAAATCACATCGCCATTGCGCCCGCTTCGGGCAAATTTATGGCACCGCAGCATCACCAAAAATTATGTTTTTGTAATTTGAGCCGGCCGCGGCGGCGATGTAAAAACATAAACGAAGGCAGCAATTGACCTCCGTATAATCTGCCGACGCCCGCAGGCACGTCCCCCGAAAAAGCCTGTGAAGGACCGCATTTTGATCCGCCGGAATGCGTTTTCGTCGACAGAAAAAAGGCAGGGCAGCCCACATCTGCCCTGCCTTTACTTTTTAAGAATGCCCGAACTTACTTCAGCAAATCCTTGACGACGCCGGAAGCCTTGGCGAAGTCGATCTGGCCGGGATAACGCTCCTTCAGCGCATTCATGCACTTGCCCATGTCGCGCAGGCCGGACGCGCCGGTCTCAGTGATGACGGCCTGGCAGAGTTCGCGCACCTTCTCGGCCGGGATTTCTTCCGGCATGAATTCCTTGATGATGACGATTTCCTCGCGCTCCTGAGCGGCAAGCTCGGGGCGGCCGGCGCCTTCATAGATATTGGCGGATTCTTCCCGCTGCTTCACCATCTTGGTCAGGATCTGCATGATGTCCTCATCGCTGACGGGGTCTTTGCCCACGCCGCGATTGGCGATATCGCGATCCTTGATGGCGGTCTGGATGAGGCGCACGGTCGAGGTGCGGCGTGCATCACGAGCCTTCAATGCGTCCTTCAAAGCGTTTGCGAACGTGTCGCGCATCATTTTTCTTCTCCTTGGGAAAGCGCTTTCCGCAGCTTCTCGATACGGAAACTTTCCACCTCATTTTGCGAAACGACATAAACGAGCAGACACGCTCAAGCAAATCAAATGCATAAGACCTTGAAAATACGGTGGTTTAATTCCACGTAAATCTTGGCCCTGCGGTTGACCGCTTGGGCTGCTTTCGTTATTTTCCGGCACCTGCACGAGATTTTAACGAAGGGTCGGAACGCGAGCTTTATCGCGCGCCCCTTTATGTCACGAAGCCTGCGACAAAAATGGCCCCTTACCCCCTGCCTTTCAAGAGGCGGGGTGCGAAGCGGCAGAAACGGAACGAGATGACCGAGACAGCGCCCTGGACTACCCGCAAACCGACCGCAATGCTTGTTCTTGCCGATGGCACGGTGATTGAAGGAACGGGCATCGGCGCAACCGGCAAGGTTCAGGCCGAAGTCTGCTTCAACACGGCGCTGACGGGTTACGAGGAAATCCTGACCGATCCTTCCTATCTCGGCCAGATCGTTACCTTCACCTTCCCGCATATCGGCAATGTCGGCACCAATGAGGAAGACATCGAAGACCTGACGCCCGCCGCCCGCCGCGGCGCCGTCGGCGTCATCTTCAAGGCCGATATCACCGATCCGTCGAACTTCCGCGCCGCCAAGCATCTCGATGCCTGGCTGAAGGCCCGCGGCGTCATCGGCCTTTGCGGCATCGACACCCGCGCGCTCACCGCATGGATCCGCGAAAACGGCGCGCCGAACGCGGTGATCGCCCATGACCCGAACGGCGTCTTCGACATCGAAGCGCTGAAGGCGGAAGCCAAGGCCTGGAGCGGCCTCGTCGGTCTCGATCTCGCCATCGAAGCCACCTCCGGCCAGTCCTCCACCTGGACGGAAACGCCGTGGGTCTGGAACAAGGGTTATGGCACGCTCGGCGAAGCCGATGCCAAGTATCACGTCGTCTGCGTGGATTTTGGCGTCAAGCGCAACATCCTGCGCCTCTTTGCCGGTCTGGATTGCAAGGTCACGGTCGTTCCGGCCCAGACGTCGGCCGAAGACATTCTCGCGCTGAAGCCGGATGGCGTGTTCCTGTCCAACGGTCCGGGAGACCCGGCCGCGACGGGCGAATATGCCGTGCCGGTTATCCAGAACCTCATCAAGAGCGAGCTGCCGATCTTCGGCATCTGCCTCGGCCACCAGATGCTCGGTCTCGCCGTCGGTGCAAAGACCGAAAAGATGCACCAGGGCCACCACGGCGCCAACCATCCGGTCAAGGACTTCACCACCGGCAAGGTTGAAATCGTCTCCATGAACCACGGCTTTGCAGTCGACACCAAGTCGCTGCCCGAAGGCGTCGAAGAGACCCATATCTCGCTGTTCGATGGCACCAATTGCGGCCTGCGCATCGTCGGCAAGCCGGTCTTCTCCGTCCAGCACCACCCGGAAGCATCGCCCGGCCCGCAGGACAGCCACTATCTCTTCCGCCGCTTCGTCAACCTGCTGCGCGAAAGACAAGGCGAGGCAGCGCTCGCCGAGCGCTGATACCTCGTAAAATCAGGAAAGATTGTGCGGCCCGCTTTTCAGCGGGCCGTTTGCATTTCACGCTTCACCAGAAGGACGAAGCGGACGGTGAGCAGAACGGCCGCCGTCGAAAGGCCGATCACGAAGCCGAACCAGACGCCGCGCCCGCCAAAGCCGAGCGGAAAAGCCATGGTCCAGGCAAGCGCCAGCCCGAT
This sequence comes from Agrobacterium sp. 22-221-1, assembly GCF_053522445.1. Classification (NCBI taxonomy): domain Bacteria; kingdom Pseudomonadati; phylum Pseudomonadota; class Alphaproteobacteria; order Hyphomicrobiales; family Rhizobiaceae; genus Agrobacterium; species Agrobacterium sp. 22-221-1. Next base: position 4,329 of record NZ_JBNWCL010000005.1, on the reverse strand, counting down.
CGGCCAATAGGAAATCAGCGCCAGCATCGCCGGAATGCGCGCATCCTTCAATCCGCGCAGCAGGCCCGCCGTCACGGCCTGAATGCCGTCGACAAGCTGGAAGATGCCGGCAATCACCACCAGGCTGCTGGCATAGGCAAGCACTTCCGCCGCCTCGGGCAACTTCGCATCCAGGAACCATTTCGCCAGAAATTCCGGCACGGCCGCAAACAGGATGCCGCCGCAAATGGCAATGCCGCAGGCAATCGCATAGACCATGATGGAGGCGCGGATGAGGTTCTTGAAGTCCCCTTGACCGCGGGCGATGCCCACCCGCACGGTCGCCGCCTGCGACAGGCCGAGCGGAATCATGAAGGCGATGGAGGCGAGCTGCAGGGCGATGCCGTGCGCCGCAAGCTGCACGGTGCCGATCTGCCCCATCAGGATCGAAGCGGCGGCGAACAGCGTCACTTCGGCAAGGATGGTGATGCTGATCGGCAGACCGAGGCGCAGCACTTCGAAGAGCGCATGCCAGTCCGGCCGCCAGAAACGCACGAACAGCTCGTATTTCCTGGTTTCCTCCCGCGTCTGCACATAGGCGACGATGAAGATGAAGCTGAAGGCATTGACGATGACGGCAACGACGGCAGCACCGTTCATGCCCATGGCGGGCAATCCGAAATGGCCGAACACCAGCGCATAGGCAAGCACACCGTTCATCACCAGCATGATGATGGTGACATAAAGAATGATGCCGGCGCGCCCGATGGCGCTGACGAGCCCGCGCAGGACATAAAACAGCAGCGCCGGCAAAAGGCCGAATTTGGCGATGGCGAGATAATGACCGGTCAACGCCGCCACATTGGGGTTCTGCCCGAGAGAAATGAGAATGCGCTCGGCGTTGAAGAAGATCGGCAGGGCGAGCAGCCAATAGGCGATCGCCACCCACATGCCCATGCGCAGCGAACGACGGGCCGCCGTCGCATCCCCCTGCCCGTAGGCCTGCGCCACCATCGGCACCACGGCCACGGAAAAGCCCGAGCCGAAAATGAAGACGACGAAAAAGAACTGCCCAGCCAGCACCATGGCCGCCAGCTTTTCAGCGCCAAGCTGTCCGACGATGACCATATCCGTTGTATGGATGCCAAGCTGTGCGAGCTGCGCACCGATGAGCGGAATTCCCAGCGCAAGCGTAGCCTGAAAATGCGAAAACCACGACCCCGATCCGGACGGAACGGTTTCTGCAACAACCGACGAAGACATTGTAATTCACCTGAACTTTGGCCGTTGCCCGCGAATTGCGCAACGGCAGCATGGTGATGAATAAAATATTCCCTTCCTGCACGCAACCTTTGCGGATGAGTGATCAAAATTTACGCAAACAAACGGCGCCGCTCCGGCCTCGGCGCAAACGACATGACATAAGACAAATTTAGCTGAATTTTACCATTCCGCTTTATTCATTAGAACATCGCGTAGTTCTTTTAAATCACAAGCTGCATGATGCAGAATATTCCCGCCTTTCTGGCATGTCTTTCCCACCATTTCACAAGATGAGCCGAACGGTACATCCTGTTCCAAGGACGTGTAGCTTGCCCAAAAAAACCAACCTCATGACACGCATCCTCTTTGCGGCGTCTTCGCTTGTCGTCGCCGCCTTTGCCGGTTTTTCCTTCTACATCGACAGCCTTCAGCACCGTGTCACGACGGAAGCGGTGGCGGAAAATATCGATTCTTCCGGCAAGCAGGCCGCGCAAAGCATCGCCAACTGGCTGAATGGCCGCATCATGCTGACGGAAACAGTGGCAAAGACGCTTGCCAAGCTTCCGGATGAAGAGGCGAAGCTGCGGTTTCTGGAAAACGACGTTCTGACCGCGCAGTTCATGTCGACCTATTTCGGCAATGCCGAAACAGGAAGCTTCACCACCTTCCCCAAAACACCGCTGCCGGAAGGATATGACCCGCGCAAGCGTCCGTGGTATCTGGATGCGGTCAAGGCCGGCAAGACGGTTTTGACCGAACCCTATAGCGACGCCTCGACCGGCGGGCTCATCATCACTGCCGCCATTCCCGTTTCCATCGATGGCAAGCTGGCCGGCGTTACGGGCAGCGACTTCTCGCTCAATTCGCTGGTCAACATGATCAAGTCGGTGGATGCCGGCACGGACGGATATGCGTTCCTCGTCAGCAAGGACGGCAAGATCCTTATTCACCCCGATCCGAAATTCGTCGACAAGCCGCTGGCCGATCTCTTCAAGGTCAATACGCCGGCGATTTCCTCGGCGATTTCGCAGACCGAAATCGACGGCAAGGGCAAGATCACCAGCTTCATTCCAGTCGCCGGCCTGCCCTCGGTCGACTGGTATCTCGGCTTTGTCGTCGATTCCGATGTTGCCTATGGCGCCATTGGCCAGTTCCGCCTGGCGGCGACCATCGCCACAATTCTCGCCGCCGCGATCATGATCGGTCTCTTGGCCACCGTGCTGTCCCGCTTCATCGTTCGCCCGGTGACGCAGATGACCTCGGCCATGGAAGGCCTCGCATCCGGCAATCTCGAGGTCGCGATTCCCGGTCAGGAGCGCACCGACCAGATCGGCTCCATGGCCGCGGCCGTCGCCGTGTTCCGGTCGAACGCCATGGAACGCCTGCGTCTCGAAGGCGATGCCGAAGAAAACCGCACGCTTTCCGAACGGGAGCGCAACGAGCGCGAAAGACTGGCGGCAAAGGACGCCGCCGACATCCAGTTCGCGGTCGATTCGCTTGCCCGTGGATTGGCGCATCTTTCCGATGGCGACCTCAATTACCGCATCGACACGCCCTTCGTGACCCGCATCGACCGTCTGCGCGATGATTTCAACAATTCCGTCGCCAAGCTGAACGCAGCGCTCAGCACCGTCGGCCAGAACGCTCGCGCCATCGACGCCGGCGCCGGCGAAATCCGCCAGTCCGCCGACGATCTGGCGCGACGCACCGAGCAGCAGGCGGCCTCCGTGGAAGAGACCGCGGCGGCGCTTGAGGAGATCACCACCACCGTCAAGGATTCCGCTCGCCGTGCGGAAGAAGTGGGCCGTCTGGTCGACCGCACCCGCAACAATGCTGAACAGTCCGGCATCATCGTCGAAGATGCGGTGCGCGCCATGGAGGGCATCGAAAAATCGTCGTCCGAGATCAGCAACATCATCGGCGTGATCGACGAGATCGCCTTCCAGACCAACCTTCTGGCGCTGAATGCCGGCGTGGAAGCCGCGCGCGCCGGTGAGGCCGGCAAGGGGTTCGCCGTCGTCGCACAGGAGGTGCGCGAGCTTGCCCAGCGCTCCGCCAGTGCGGCGAAGGAGATCAAGACGCTGATCAACGCCTCGACATCGCAGGTGCAGTCCGGCGTCGATCTCGTCGGCAATGCCGGCAAGGCGCTGGAAACCATCGTCCGCGAAGTGCAGGAAATCAATCGCCACATCGACGCCATCGTGACGTCGTCGCGTGAACAGTCCACCGGCCTTCAGGAAATCAACACCGCCATCAACACCATCGATCAGGGCACGCAGCAGAATGCCGCCATGGTCGAGGAACAGACGGCCGCAAGCCACGGGCTCGCCTCGGAAGCGGCGGCGCTCAACGAGCTGCTCGCACAGTTCCAGCTCGCCACGGCCACCCGGCGGCAGGCGGAGTATGGGCGGGCCGCTTGAGGGGGAGAACAATATTGGCCGGATCGCTACTGCAACCAGATCACGGCCGAAAGTCACCCATTCTCGATGTCATCCTCGGGCTTGTCCCGAGGATCCAACCAAGCCTCGTTTAAAAGATACGTCGCAGATGCTCGGGACAAGCAACCGTGGATCTACTGTGCGAATGCCGGGTCTGATCGAGCGATTGCGTTGAGGATTGTGATGAGCTTTCGCACGGTTGCGATGATGGCGAGTTTGAAAGGCTTGCCGCGCATTCTGAGCCGTTGATAGAAGCCGCCAAGAACAGGGTCTCTGACCTTGATGGCGCTGAGTACGGCCATATAGGCGATGTCGCGCAGATGTTTTCTGCCCCCTGCACATCGCCCGTTTCGTTCGGTTGCGCCCGACTGGCGAGCATAAGGCGCCACCCCGACAAGGGCGGCGGCGACTTTTGCAGAGACTTTTCCCAGCTCCGGCATGTCGGCAAGCAACGCCGTTGCCAGGACCGGCCCGACGCCGGTGACCTGGCGAAGGCGGGCATGGCTTTTGCGCAGCCTCGGCGTCTGCGTCAGCACATCGTCGATTGCCGCATCCAATGTGGCAATATCCTGTGCGATGGTCCGCAGACGCTCCTCGATCAGGTCGCGCACCAGCGGTTCGTCGATGGTGTCGAGCTGGCTGACGAGCC